>JAWUWJ010000027.1:0-12050 GCA_034111925.1 Crocinitomicaceae bacterium | reverse complement strand
GGTTTGGTTTCGGGGACATTGTGTGAAATTAATGAAATTAGATTTGCTTGTGTCGGAGCGGTGAACTTTTAGATGTTCTTGAAGAGATTTGTATTTTAATAGTTGGTAGTTATAGGCTTAATTCTGACTGAATAAATTCGTGCTTTTGGTATAATGTGGATATACCCAATTGGGGTAGTTCCCTTGTTATAAGTAATGTAGGTTTGGGTACGCCATGTTCGAGAGATGCCCAGAATAGGTAACACCCGAACAAGGTTTAAAGAGTTGGAACATTTCAAAAACATCTGGTGGGAATAGTCTTCTTTTTCTTCGCCTACGCTGGTAAAATCAATCCAATGAATTACCCAAATGGTTAAGTATAATGAAGGCGTTCGAAAAAAATAGGAGCGCAAAGCGCTCCTATTTTTAAGCATGTATTTACAATACTTCTATTTCTGTTGCCATTTTAGAATCTCCTATCATGGTTGGATTAAATCGAAGCTTTTTCCCTGCCCAAATCATCTTCCCCTTGTCACTTTCAATAATGTACTGGTCATTGAAAAAGTAATCTTCATTGTCTTCGCCATGAACAAAGCCTTTACCTGAATTCAAAAAGGTTATTTCCCCTTCTAATTTATTAGGTATTTCAGTCTGGTCGATTATTTCTTTATTAATATTCGTGACACGCACAATCCAAGTGCCTCCCTGAAGTGATCGTGTTTTATTTACTTTCTCAGTTCCCTCTATATAATGAGTCGGTATATCACGATAAACACAAAAGGAATAATCAAAAGCATATGTAGTGCCTTTCCTACCTGATCCAGCATCAACTACTTTTACGAGGTTAAACTCTTGTGACTTAGTCATGTACTTGTACAGTATCTGTGCATTATTAGCATATTTAAATCTATATGTCCCCCTAGTTTTACAGACTTTAGCCAAGTTAAATATGTATTCCTTATCGAGCTCTCCGTAAAGCCCTACTATTCCTTCACAATGAGACTTCAAGGTAGATATTGCATCCAAATGATTTACTTTTTGTAGGCCTCCATTTTTTATATACGATTCATTCATTGAAGAGTCCAATAGTTGAATCAATCGCCTATAATTTCCTCCTGACCCATTAATTAGTTCTTCAATACAATCACCATTTTCAATGTTCTCACATTCAAAAATATCAGACATTTTAATTTGAGGCTTCTCATAGTCAACATTTAAATAATTTTCAATTATTCCATTAACTCTAAGCCTAAATGCAGAATAGCTTCGGTAATCATCAATATTTTCTTCCAAAGCTACCACATCTCCATATCTTGTTTCGGTCAAAATATCTGAATATGAATTTGGATAAATTGCAACTTTTGTTCGAACGAAATCAGTTGTCCTAATTTGGTTCATAAATATTTCAAAAAAGGATTCCCCAGCATCTGAGCGAAAGAATGTTTTATCCAATGATCCAGCTTCATCAATTAGCAATAGAATTTTACCGTCTGAATCCTTCAACAAGGTTTCATAGGCTAAAACGATATCATTTATTCCAGGATTTTTCTTTTGCTTAATCTCTAAAATTTGATTTTTCTTGAAATGCGCTGAAGCTTCCAGGAATTTGTAAGACATCTTAGCTTCTAATCCAAATTCAAGATTTATTTTTTGAATGTACTCTTCGGACCCCAATTTTAATAGTTGATCAGCCGTGCTTTTTAATTTTTCTTCAAAATATAAATCATTCTTGATTCGCTTCATTCCTAATTGAATGTTTGCCATTGATTTGGCATCTTGCAATTTTAAATATACCGTTGATAGCTCTTCAACAATTTTTATTATTAGGCTTCGATAAATTTCAGATGGTTCTTTTAAATTCTGAAAATCACTTAATTTTATAAAAACAGGTAGAATTAGTTCCTCCTTTTGCATTAGTCTAGGAACCAAGTTAAACAAGTGATAAGCATAGTTCGCGCGCAAATACATCGTTTTCCCAGACCCCATTCTTCCTTTAATAATGGAGTTTTCAAATTCAACGGGCGAACTCAAACCAGTAATAGGATTAACAAATAGAGATAGTATATCAGTTAAATTATACTCGTCAGCATTTCTTGTTTTAAAAGGCCTTTTTTTGAACAAATCCTCCATATTGAATAATCATTTATTTACGTTAGTTGAACTAAAGTTAACACAATATCAAAGTGTATACGACTTGTACCTATTTTATAGTTAAGAGAAGGCTATCAAAAAAAAAACTCGTTGAAGGATCAATAAAGGTTTGCACACCTTGAGAACTGATCGTATTTGGGTACTTAAAAGAGTGGGGACTTGCTATGTTGACGTGTTCAAAGACACTTAACCTACGAGAGTCTTATTCCACTCTTTTGTTCTTTCTTGCTTAACTATTAAAATACTAGATTTTAAATCTTAGGCAACCTATACGTAATACGGGACTCTGCTTCGAAAGATCACTTATCTGATAACAATACTATACTCAAAAGCTTAATCGCTTTTTCTTACCTTCGGAAAAAAACCTCGGCAGAAACTCGCACTGTGTGAAGCCCACAACCTTTAAGTGCAATTGAATAAAACATAAGTGAAACAGTCTAAATTAATACTTCCGATAATCGTTATTTCACAGTTCTGTTGCACATCACTTTGGTTTGCGGGGAATGGTGTGATGAGCGATCTTATGGTAAACTTCAACCTTAAGAGTAATGCTTTAGGTCACTTAACCTCGGCTGTACAATTCGGGTTTATTTTTGGTACGCTAATCTTCGCCATTCTAACTATAGCTGACCGTTTTTCGCCGTCAAAAGTGTTTTTAACCTGTGCTTTACTTGGTTCCTTGTTCAATATAGGTGTAATATGGGAAGGCAACAGTTTGGCAAGTATCCTTTCACTTCGTTTTATTACGGGGTTCTTTCTAGCCGGCATCTACCCTGTAGGAATGAAAATAGCTGCGGACTATTATGAGAAAGGATTGGGCAAATCACTTGGATTCTTAGTTGGTGCATTGGTTGTTGGAACTGCATTCCCTCATTTAGCGAAAGAAATGACAGGTCTATTTCCATGGAAATCTGTATTGGTCTTAACTTCATCTCTGGCGCTGTTAGGTGGTCTATTGATGTTAACAATGGTTCCTGATGGTCCCTACCGAAAATCTGGAAATAAGTTAGACCTATCCGCTTTTTTTGGCGTATTTCGGAATCGGAAATTTCGCTCTGCGGCCTTCGGTTATTTTGGCCACATGTGGGAATTGTATGCTTTTTGGGCGTTTGTACCTGTCATATTAAAGACATATAGCATCGAGCATCCTGAGGTAATATTTAACATCCCATTGTTGTCATTCCTGATTATAGGAATAGGTGGATTGGCCTGTGTGCTCGGCGGATATCTTTCGCAAACATTGGGAACTAGACGAATTGCATTCATAGCGCTACTCTTATCATGTGGATGCTGCCTTGTTTCTCCATTGATATTTATGACCGAATCTGAAAGCTTGTTTATTGGGTTTCTTCTTTTTTGGGGAATGGTTGTGATTGCAGACTCACCTCTTTTCTCAACGTTAGTGACGCAAAATGTATCAGCGGAAATAAAAGGAACCGCACTTACGATTGTAAATTGTATTGGTTTCTCAATAACAATAATTAGTATCCAGCTTCTGAATATTTTACAGGATACAATGAATCCAACTTATATTTATACAGTATTAGCATTCGGGCCAATTTTAGGTTTGATACTATTATACGAAAAGAAAAAAACAGTACCCAACAAAACCTAAAGTGCATTAAAACGCAGTTAAGCCAAACCGTTATGTGTAATGAAAAACTGTATAGGTATCATATTATTTGTCTTGATTGGAATCATAAGTTCGTGCTCTTCCTATTATACATTCGAAGACTTTACATCAAAACAATCTAATTTTCCTAAAAGATCCGTTGAGAGTTTTGAACTTGGATATAGCATTGTTGTGCCAAACTCATGGAGATTAATGGAAAAACAACATCAGGGGAAAGTACTAATTGAAACATTCGCCGACCGCCCAAATTCAAGTGGTAGTTTCTCTTTTTTATCTATTGCCAAATTTAAAGGGAATTCAAATGACTTGGATAAAGAAATTGAGAATTTACAGAAGAGTCAGAAGCTCCCAGATGGCTTAGAACATGTTGCATTGGAAAAAACCAAACATTTAAAATATAAATCTTACTATAGGCATGTGAAGTCAGACAAGGAAAATCCCGAGAAAGCCGATTTGATAACATTCATGTTGAAAGCCAATGAAGATTCAACGTTTTTTACCATAATGATTTGTGCCCCTCAAGGTGATGAACTGCTAAATGATATGAATATGTTGATGAATTGTGCGAAGCAATTTGCAATAAAATGATATAAATAACATCACCTAAAAAGCCTTTAGGTTTGTTTCTCTAAATTAATAGAGAAATCAGAACTATTAATTATGGTTTTCTACCCGCTATAAAAAACATCATTGGAAGACGATGAGAATAAAGATAAGGACTTAAGCCTAATGCAACTAATTGAGGTTGTGAAACAAGGCTTAAGTGACCTAGCATATGCAAATGATGCTGCAGTAGAGTTACGTTGGATAAGGTGTCACCCACCAAGAAATAGAGGATGGATGTGATGCACATCCATTCCAGTATTTTTTTGTTTTTTTAATTGTGGTAACAGTCTCCTTTTCTTTTACCAGTTTTATCTGGAATCCACCTAATCACCTTCGTGTTCATCAGAATTTTTAATATAAGTTTTAATAGCGTTCATGTCTTTAATAACAATTATTCTATCAACAATTGCCCTACTAAAGCCTTTAAAATTCAAACAATCTCTTTTATTTTTATTAGGATAATTGGCAATCCACCCATTATTAAAAATGACTTTATAGGTATAATGCTCATTAATATTATACTCTATGCCCTCAACATAAAAATGTTTAGAATAATACGGAGAGCAATCAAACTTAATAGAATTTGAGTCCAAATAAAATTGAAAATTTGCATTTCGTTTTCCAATAAACCCATCCACTATTGAGTCATTCAAAGGGATCTGACTTGATGTATCAGAAGCAGAAAACAAAATCATAATAATAATTCCCAACATATTCTTTTTCATCACAACTTAGATTAATTATCTATTCCGTTTTTTATTCCTTTGCTTTGCAGCGGCTGTCAGGGTTCTCTTTATTCATTTTTGCAATCTCAGGTGCAGATGGACGAATAAATGCGTCATTTGATCTTTGAACCGAAGGTTGTGGTTTATGCTGTTTATCAAGACTCATTGCGCGAACAGATTAGTGTTCAATGAATTTAGGCAATTAAAATGGACAAAACAACATGTACAATTACCCTTGTTTAATTAGTAAAACTACTTATTTAACATAATAAATTAGTATTCTTTTAATAATTTCCAGAGATTACCACGGTAGTATAAAATACTACCAATTAAGATTTAATTTCCATATCAAAAACCATTACAAATGAAACTATTTTCACAATACATCCTTTTATTCTTACTGGTATTGTGTATGAATTTTAATGCAAAAGCGCAAACAGATTCAACATTTGAAGTCATTGTCTCTGCAAATAATTATGCACCTTGTATCAATGATACTGTGCAATTAAGTTCTGTATTTAATTTGTCACCCTATTACAATTCATATACCACATGCGGAACAAATGGTTCTCTTTGTAATTCTGGATCCACTGAAAAAACATTTTCATCTGGTGCAGTATCTATATTGGGAGATTTTAGTGGGCCTTTCGAATCTTCAAGTTCTAAGTACCAATATATTTACACAGCCGCCGAATTACAAGCTAAAGGAATTTATAGTGGAGCTTTTAACAGTTTATCTTTTGATGTAGATTGGAACAACATCAGTGGTAATATTAACAATTTGTCTATCTATATGAATTGTACTTCTTCATCTGCGTTTTCTAGTTCAGGAAGTAACACTTTCCTTCCAGAAGGAGATGTTGTATATTCAACTGGTACTTTCACCACCAATACTGGATGGAACCCTATAAGTTTTGACAATACATTTGACTGGGATGGAGTTACCAATATTGTAATTACGGTGTGTCATTCAGGAAGTGCATTGGCTTCGAATATGGGTATTGAATGCACGGACATAAATTCTTACCGTACTTTAGGGAAAAATGGATCATGTGCAACTGCAAACCCAACGTTTGCAAATCAATTTCGCCCAAATATGAAACTGGGGATTTGTAATCCTACACTTGGAGCATTGACTTACACATGGACTCCTTCTACTGGTTTGAGTAACGCAGCAATTGCAAATCCTACTTTTGTAGCGACCTCCTCTCCTCAAAGCTATGTTTTATCGGTCACGGATGGAATACTTACAAGGTCCGATACTGTTGATATTGGAGTAGGAATAACACCTACTGCTGTGGCATCTATCGATACAACGATTTGTGATGGAGAGAGCGTACTTATAAATGCAACAGGAGGAACGACATATACATGGAATAGCGGATTAGGCAATGGTCAATCGCATACTGTAAGTCCGAGCGCAACAACCACATATCAAGTAATTGTAGCCTCAACCGATGGATGTACAGATACCAACAATGTAGTTATTACGGTAAATCCTCTACCTAATTCAGGAATTACTGCCAATACAGCTATTTGTGATGGAGATAGTATTTTAATAACCGCTACGGGTGGTTCCGATTATTTTTGGAACAATGGCCTTGGTAACAGCTCTTCCCATACTGTTACCCCAACTTCTGCTACTACATATAATGTAACCGTTGTTGACTTAAATGGATGTGAAAATGATGAGTCCGTTACTATTTCAATAAACCCATTACCAATAGTAAGTATCACTTTTGGTACCGATGAACTAATCGCAAGTACTGGATTTACGAACTACACCTGGTACTTAGATGGCATTCAAATTGCTTCAGGCAATTCAAATATCTATACTGATAGCGTATTGTTAAATGGAAATTATACCGTTGAAGTAACAGATAACAATGGATGCAGCAATACATCTGCTGCGTTTACATTTTTCCTGAATTCAATGGAATTAGAAAAGACCTCAATTGTACTTTACCCCAATCCGTTTAGTAATGCAATAACAGTGAGTTCTTCAGATGCACATCCAAATTCTAGTATTAGAATTACAGATCTATTTGGTAAGGTACATCCTGTGGAATACAACTATTCAAATGAAAACATTCAGATAGACGGAAGATCACTTCCAAGTGGCATTTATATCTTAGAAATGGACGGGATGGGAAAAATCAAAATTGTTAAATATTAATAATCTCCTTTCACTTAAAAAAAAGCACCTGTCATTACAGGTGCTTTTTTTTATCTTCTTTAGTCAGTGAGGCTGAATCTGCTTCAGTTTCTTCACTTTATCTAGAATTGAGTTGTCGGTTGTAATGGAGCGAATTGGGGACAGTTTTTCGTTGAATTATTCCAATCGAGACTAACATCAAGAGATCACATCCAATAGTTGTGACCTTCTATTTACGTCGTTTCATGTCTACTTACAAATTCATCCAAAGGCACTGCAAAATCAGTTGGGTTTGCATCAATCCAATCACAAACCGTATTGTACTGCGCTTGTTCATCATTAAAATCTAGAATACCGGAGTTCTTTGCCAATCTTGGAATATTCACAGAGATAGATTGCGCCAAAGGTCCATTTTTCCCTTGCCAAGTTTGAATGGCCTTTAAAAAAGTTAAAAAGGCTCCAAAAGAATGACCTGCCGCAAAAGCCCCAAGCTTGTCTTTTACAAACTCTTTAATTCCAATGTTTTTCAATCCCTCTTCTAATTCTGCTTGCACATTCGTTCCTGCTTCTCGCATTGGGCTAATAATATCAATGGATTCAAAGGGTCCATTTTCTAAAACATAGGCACCAATTGACTCTTCAAAATTAACGAACTGTCCTTTCGTTCCGCCGTCATTAAAGTGCCCTTCAGGAAAATTTCGCTCAGCACTATTCGTGTCAGCAATTTTTTGCCATGGAAAAATAACAGGAATAGCCGTTGAACTCATAAATAAATCTGAAGCAACTAAAACCTTTTGATTTGTTGTTTGAAAATTATTCGCCCATTCTGTATTGTGCGCTTTATCAGACAAAGTGAGTACAAATGATTCGAAAGGTAAATCGCCAAACACCTTGAACCCTCCTTCGGCTAAAAACCCTTCTATTGTTTCACGCAATGGGTTCGTATTCAAAATAGAAAGGTGCAATCCGCCGTGTTTAAAAACTTTGTCGTCTGTCAACTTCCACAATAAATTCTCTTTGTAATCGGTGTCCCAACTCAAGGGAGAGACCTCTCTAAAACAAGAATTTAGCGCCAATAAATTGAGTGATCCAGAGCTAAATCCTGCAAGCATGGTGTTTTTTTGAGAGATTTTCAACCCCTTTTCAGATATAAGTTTGTCAATGCAAGCCACTTCCTGTGAAATACGTGCGGCTGCACCGGTTACCATAACTAAGTTTTTATTGTTCGATTTCATAGGGTTTTGAGTTTGGATAATTTAAATTCTTCCCACCAAGGTACAAATATCCATCGCGATCTAAGATAAATGCTAAAAGAAGTTGAATTGGATCAATCAATTCAATAGATGTAGAATAGAATAATAAAGTTTACATTTACCTGTAAAACATCACTACCATGAAACCAAAAGCTATATTATTGTTGCTATGCGTTAGCTTCAGCATACCAACCTTCAGTCAAATAGATTTAAGCATAATTAATTTGGTCGAGCCTACCAACGACACTCTTGACTTTTCAATGGAATATACAAATGGGTGTTTTAGCCCTATGGCTCATATATTTACTACCGGTTCGCAAACAGTCTCATCCGATGAGATTACAGTGTGCTGGGTAGTTAACAATGGCACGCCAGATTGCGCCCTTTTTGACAGCAACAATCCCTTCCAGATCGGATGGGGCATGAACCTTCAGCCAACATATTGGGACACTATTTGTATAAATCCATGTGAGTCCATTGAGTTAATGTGTTATGTTTCGCACGCCAATGATCCTGATCACAGCAATGATACTCTGAGAGTTATTTTACAGGATGACTGCACACTACTTAAAGTACCTGAGCTTCAAAATACACAAATACAAATCTTCCCAAACCCTGCCAACAGTCAAATCAATGTTCGGTTAAATGATCAGGCCGAAGTATTAAACGTCCTAACGATTGATGGCAAAATTAAATTGTCTATTCAAAACCCAACAGATTCAGAATACATCGATCTAACTGCGTATCATTCGGGAATCTATTTTATCCAAGTCATATCCGATAATCATAAGTATTTCTCACGATTCATAAAAGAATAAAGAAACCATTAAGTGTATACGACAAGGCAATTCCGAGGTAATTCAACAACGAACCTTGGACTTCCTTTCATCCGATTCTAACTCCATTGAACCAATCTGTAAATCTCCCCATGTAATATTATCATTGGAGATTCTCAAGATCAAATACTTTTGATTTCGATCCTATTGTTTTCAATGCTGTGCGTTTTATCAGTAAACCAATTGAAACAAGGGATTTTACCACAAAGCATATTAGAGTTATGAGTAAGTTAGTTGTATTGGTTGCGTTAATTGTCGGATTCGGTTCTTTTTCAGGAAGTGCTCAGGGCCAAGTAGAAATATCAGGTCAAGTTAAGGATCATGAAACAAAAGAAAACCTACTCTACTCTAAAGTGGTCGCGTTAAATGATCAAGACAGCATAATTAGTGGAGGTATCACGGACGAGAAAGGTTTTTTCAAGCTTCCTGTAAACCCTGGACAGTACCGCCTTGTAATCAACTCATACGGCTACAATTCCGACACAATTTCAACTGGCTTGGTTCGCGAAGACAACTTTTTAGGTGTCTTTAAACTAAAAAAGAATGTTTTAAATATTGCCGAGATGGAAGTTCTGGCAAGTACACGAACGGAAAGATTGGACAAAGACGTTCAGGTTGTTACTGAAACGCTAAGAAAGGGAGCTACAGCTGCAAAAGATGTCCTCAATAAAATTACAGGAATCTCCTACGATGATTATTCCGGAACTCTAAAGGTGGACAGTGATGCGAATATCATGATCCTCGTAAATGGCGTTGAAAAAAGTCAGGAATACGTTCAAAACTTGGACCCCGAACGATTATTGAAAGTGGAGACAACACGAGATCCAGGCGGACGTTACGGGTTGGAAGGTTACACGGCAATACTCAATATCATTTTAAAAACAAATTATACCGGAACTGAGGTGTACTTGGAGGAAATGCAACTCGTAGATATTGATACGGAAAGAAAGAACCTTCAGTTGTTAATTGGATCTTTTGGCGGCACCTATAATTACACCAGAGACAATTTGAATATCTACGCTGGTGTTCGACTTCAACGAAAGCGATTTGAAATTACGACAGAATCCCAAACAGAATATCAAGATGGATTGTTGGTTCTAGAAAATGCGGAATCGACCGATCCCAATGCACTTATTCTTCAATACGATGCCAATTATACTTTAGGGTTTGATTACCGAATCAATCCAAAGCACATCATAAGTTTTGAAAGCAATATTCAAGCTCTTCCATTGGGTAGCGAACAGACAAGCTTTAAATACATCACTCAAGTGTATGCAAACGATTCATTGACGGATCAATATGGGTTTAGCGCTGATGCAAACAGTAAAAAATGGGACACGTACAACTCCGTTTTCTATGTTGGAGAGTTTAATAAGCACAACAAGCTAAATGTAAACTTTACCTATTCGAATTACAGAGATTTTGTGAGCACTAAATCCTGGCAAGAAGGAGCGTATTCACGTGAAGAAACAGGTATAAACAAAAAACAGTACTCTCGATTCTATGCTGAATTCGATCATGTTTTCACGCCAAAAACGAACATTCAATTCGGCTATGGGAACACGTGGCGAGAATTGAACAATGAATACGATATAAATCAAACGGACCTAAATTCGGGGCAAACATTTTCTTTTTCTAATGAATTTCGATTGACGGACATGCGCCATAAGCTCTATTCGAACTTCATGTGGAAAATGAGCGCAAAATGGGGAATGAGAGTGGGTATTGCCGCTGAAACATCTTCACCAAGAGTTACTGGCCAACAACTCAACTACCTAATTTATCAACCGCTTTTTGATTTGAAGTACGATATCTCAAAGAAGATAAATGCTAAATTCAAATACCGCGTCTCTAGCGATTACCCTACGATCGCAGAAACGAATCCATTCGTAAGCCAAGTCAACCCAAGAATCACATCAACGGGAAACCCATTTTTAAGACCGTCAACAACGCATCGGTTTTCTCTTCGTATTAATATTCTACGTGGCTTACTTTCTTTGGAGCCTTACTTGCATTACTCCGAGAATACAATTGCCAGAATTGGCGATTTGGGCTCGGACAATATTTTCGATTTCAGATTTGAAAATGTTGATACGTATCAAAGAACTGGGGGAAAATTAAACATTAGCAAGTACTTCAAAAAAATCAGTTTCTTGGTACAAGGAAACGTCGAGGTCTTTGAATCAAAAATTGAATCAACGAGCGGGGTGAATAGCTTTGTAGATTGGAGAGCAGATGCCGACCTACTTTACATCTTCCCGAAATCTGGAGCGTTACTCGGATTGAAATATCAGCACCAACAAACCAAACAGATCAGTGGGTTGGGATACGATAAAGGAGATGTTGATTTTTGGATGTTATTGTACAAACAACCGCTCTTCAAGAAAAAAGCAAGTGTAATGTTCGGCTATTTTCTACCTATAACTCTTGGCGCAAAATACAACCAGGAATCGCTCGTAGAAACAACGGGATTCAGAGTACATACCGACAATGATGTCACATTGGTGAAGAACATGTTCATTCTTGAATTCAGTTATCGATTTAGTAAGGGAAAAGTTAAGAAAACGCAAAAGGATCTCGATCAGGAATCTGAGGGAAGCGGCGGCGGTTTGCTATAGTGGAACGGTCTTTAATTATGCGGATATTCAGACTATCTAACTAGCAGGCACATCGCCTATATTTCTAACTGGGAATATATTAGAAGGAATATGG
>JAWUWJ010000026.1:0-17019 GCA_034111925.1 Crocinitomicaceae bacterium | reverse complement strand
ATTTTTACATCCTTCACCTCTTCGTCCTTCTTTTTCTCATCCTCTTTTTTGTCCTTATCCTCGTCTTCTTTCTTGTCCTTTTTAGCAGCTTCTTCCATTTCCTTCACCAAAGCCAATTCGTCTTTCGATAATTTTGATTTTTCCCAAGCCTCCTTGTTCAAATACATGCAATAAACATCCTGAAACTTACCGCTACTATTTGCATAGCCACGCTTACCATCTCTCGTTGTTGCCCAAATTATTCGATTTCCTTTGTCAACCCATTTCGGGTTCCAGTCGCCATGACCGCTTTCTGTTAAGTTGATTCGTTTTCCCTCTCCAGAAGCATCGATCAATAGAATTTCATTGTTTGCTAGAGTAGGAGAGTACCCTACAGCGAGCCACTTACTGTCAGGACTCCATTTGAAATCTTGTCCGCCATCTGAGAAATAAACAAGATCTTTTGAAGTCAATAGCGTTCTGTGCTTTCCAGATTTAAGATTGAAAATCTTCAAAGTCGTTTTGTTTTCTATGTATGCGATTTCCTTTCCATCTGGAGAATATTCTGGATGGTAACTTTCTTCCTTACTTGAAAAGACTTTCTTCTCTTCCAAAAGTGTTGATGCAAAAAAGAAAGTTTCATCATCACGTGTCTTAGTTGTTTGATAAATATCCCATTTACCATCACGTTCGCTTGCATAGATAATACTTTTTCCATCCGGTGAGAAGCTCACAAATCGCTCTTCCTCAACTGTTGAGGTGATTTGTTTGGTCATTCCACCTTTTACCGATGAAACGAATACTTCGCCATGAAAAACGTAGGCTATCTCCTTACCATTTGGAGCAACCGCCATTTCAGAAACTCCTCCTTTTAAAGAAAGAAATTCATAATCGTTTGAACCACTTTCTGCATTGATTGAAACTTCAATTTTCTTTAATGTACTTTCTCCTGTTAATGTATAGATCGCTCCGTGGTGCGTGAAACACAATACACCTTCGGATGAACTACTCAAGAATCGGATTGGATGGTCTTCTAAAGCAGTGATTTGAGTACTCTTGGCTGCTGGGTCAATTCCTCTTTTGTGAATGTTAAACGAACCACTGGCTTCAGATAAATAATAGAATTCAGTTTCAGATTTTGTGAAAACTGGATTCCGATCTTCGCCTTCGTAGCTCGTAATTTTTTGATGAGATTCAGTTTTAGTATCGTACATCCAAATGTCTCTTGTTACCGAAGAGGTATGGTGTTTTCTCCATGGGTTTTCGCCACCTGTTCGATCGTGGTACAAATATTTAGTTCCATTTGCATTGACATTAATGTCTTGTGCAGTAATTGACCAAAGCTGAGAAATACGCCCACCAGTGACAGGAACTGTGTAAACTTCTGTAATCCACCCTTCATCCATTTGTCGATGATTAACGTCGTCCATTCGATGCGCTTCAAAAATGATCGATTTACCATCACTTGAAAATGAATAAGGAACTTCGTTGTTCGAATGAAATGTGAGTCGTGTTACTTCGCCGCCTTTAGCGCTAACCAAATAAACATCATCATTTCCATACCGGTTTGAAGCAAATGCCAATTTCGAACCGTCTGAATTCCAAACAGGTTGGTAATCGTTCGCGGTATGTGTTGTAATTCTTTTGGCTTCACCGCCCTCGCTGCTCACAACGTAAATGTCTCCCTTGTGTGCAAAAGCAATGGATTTACCATCTGGAGATATGGCCGAATAGCGGTACCATTCTGCAGTTGTGTTTGACTTCGTCGTTACTTGTCCAAAGGATGTGAAGGACAGAAGTAAAAGTGCTAGCGTGGTGATTTTCATACGGTGTTGTGTTGTAAATAATTATTGGGATTAAATGTAAGAATTAATACCTGATAAAATATAGGTTTTTGAAGAGCGGTAAACGCAAAAGGATAAAATTTCATTTCATTGATATCAATCAATATTGATTTAACACTACCTTTATCCCGTGCGCATAAAAACCCTCTTAATAACTCCTCCATTTACGCAGTTGAACACGCCTTATCCAGCGACGTCCTATCTTTCAGGATTCCTTAAGGCGAACGATGCTCCAACGACGCAATGTGATTTGAGTATAGAATTGTTCAGTCGAATCTTTACAAGGAATGTAATTTTGGAAATTTTTGCTGAAGCCGAAGCTCAATCGAATTTCAAATTCAAGAAAGTTTGGAAGCAAAGGCAAGAGTATATCAACAAGGTGGATATGGTAATTGCGTACCTCCGTGAGCAGGAAGAAAGTACTGCGAAGCACTTTGTGTCAGGTTCGTTTTTACCTGTTGCACACCGTTCGGAAAAGATCGCGGAATCGTATGAAAGTCTTGATCTTATTGATAAAGCCAAACACCTCGGTACTTTATTTATTGAGGAACTGGGCGATTTTATTATGGCCAACGTCGATGAGTTCTTCTCTTTCACTAGATACGCCGAACAAATTGCGCGATCGGCGAGTAGTTTCGATCAGTTGGATGAGTTCTTGAATTATGAACCTACTTTAATTGAAGAACAACTTCTAATTCTCCTCGAGGAAAAATTAAATAAACACAAGCCAGATTTAGTCGGATTTACAGTTCCTTTTCCTGGGAATTTGTTCTCTGCATTGCGATGTGCTCAATTTATAAAACACTATTTCCCTAAAATTAAAGTCGCTTTTGGTGGTGGTTATTGCAATACCGAATTACGACGATTAAGCGATCCACGGATTTTTAATTATGTAGATTTCATTTCCCTCGACGATGGTGAAGGCCCGTTGCTTCGAATTATTCAATACCTATCTAAGGAAATTAAGATCGATTCTTTGGAGCGTACTTTTATCTTGAAAGAAGGAAATGTTCATTATCAGGATAAAATTCCAAATACAATATTTCACCATCGGAATTTGCCTGCACCAACCTATGAAGGCTTGCAGCTTGAATCATACTTGTCATTTTTGGACGTTATAAATCCAATGCACCGACTGTGGACGGATGGCCGATGGAACAAGTTGACCGTTTCGCATGGCTGCTACTGGAAACAATGCTCATTTTGCGATGTTACCCTTGATTACATTGGGAACTACCAAATGACAACTGCTGTGGATTTGGTGAATAAAATAGAGCTATTAATTAATGAAACGGGAAGCACTGGTTTCCATTTTGTGGATGAAGCCGCGCCTCCAAAAGCATTGAAAGCAATTGCACAAGAGTTACTTGATCGTAAGTTAGAAATCAAATGGTGGACGAACATCCGATTTGAGAAGACCTTTACGCCTGAGCTATGTGAATTGTTGGCGAAGTCGGGCTGCATTGCTGTTACTGGTGGATTGGAAGTCGCTTCTGATCGTTTGCTCGCAAAAATGAAAAAGGGTGTCGACATTGCTCAAGTTGCTCGAGTAACGCATGCATTCTCACAAAATGGCATTATGACACATGCCTATTTGATGTACGGTTTCCCAACTCAAACCTCTCAAGAAACAATTGATTCCTTAGAAGTCGTTCGGCAACTTTTCGAAAATAAATGCATCCAATCAGCTTTTTGGCATTTATTCACGGCAACGGCTCACAGTCCAATTGGAAAAGATCCTGAGAGTTTTGGAATCGAAATTACGGGACCTGAATTTCATGGGTTCGCAGAAAACGACCTAATCCACATTGATCCAACAGGAACAAGCCATGATGATTTCACAACTGGCTTAAATACAGCCTTGGATAGCTACCTCAACAATATCAATTTCGATACTCCAATTCAAGATTGGTTTGATTTTGATGTAGAAAAAACGACTGTTGATCCTAAGTTGATTTCTGATGAAATTTTAGATCGGTCGCAAGCTTCCTTTTAGATCGCTGCGCTTTTAGATATTAGACATTTTTTGGATTCGCTTCGCGGCTACCTTCGGCGCTGTCAAGTTTAATAACGAACTGCGTTGGTTGAGCATTAGCGAAAACCTTGCGCCCAAAACAATCCACTTCATTGTGTCTTTTGCGTCTCAGCGGTTAAAAACAAAACACAGCACTTCTTCCAAAAGTAACAGCCAGGTGGAAGATCAACTCGTGTCGAACTGTAAATGTCCTAGTGGCTTTGTGTCTTGGTGGTTAAAAATAAAAAAAAACACAGCACAGCACAAAAAAAAACGCCCTTAGAATAAATCCAAGAGCGTTTCAATATATTAAAGACTTTATATCCTAAGCCAATACTTCTTTTACTTTATCAGCAGCTTCTTGAAGCAATACAACCGACTGAACATCCAAACCTGAATCATCAATCAATTTCTTCGCCTCAACAGCATTTGTTCCTTGAAGTCTTACGATCAATGGAACTGGGAATTGTCCGAAGTTCTTGTAAGCATCAACAACACCTTGAGCAACACGGTCACATCTAACGATACCACCAAAAATGTTAATCAAAATTGCTTTTACATTTGGATCTTTAAGAATAATAGCGAACGCTTTTTCAACACGTTCAGCATCTGCCGTTCCACCTACGTCAAGGAAGTTGGCAGGATTACCTCCTGATAACTTAATGATATCCATTGTCGCCATTGCAAGTCCAGCTCCGTTTACCATACATCCAACGTTTCCGTCAAGTTTAACGAAGTTCAATCCTGCTTCATCAGCTTCAACTTCTGTTGGATCTTCTTCCGTCTTATCACGCATTGCTGCATAATCAGGATGTCTGAATAATCCACTTTGGTCTAAAGTAACTTTAGAATCGACAGCGATAATTTTATCATCTGAAGTTTTCAATACAGGGTTGATTTCGAACATCGCAGCATCACATCCTTCATAAGCAGCGTAAAGCGACTTGATGAATTTTGTCATTCCTTTGAATCCAGCTCCAGACAATCCTAAGTTGAAAGCAATCTTTCTCAATTGGAATCCTTGAAGACCAACACGAGGATCTACTTCTTCCTTGTGAATTAAATGCGGAGTTTCGTCAGCAACAGTTTCAATGTCCATTCCACCTTCAGTAGAATAAATGATAACGTTACGACCTCTTTCTCTATCCAAAAGAACTGACATGTAGTACTCTTCTGGCTCGCTTGCTCCTGGGTAGTAAACGTCTTCACAAATTAATACTTTGCCGACAAGTTTACCAACACCGTTCGTTTGAGCTGTCTCTAAATGACCTCCCAAAATACCTTTAACCGTATCTTCAACTTTGTCAATTCCTTTTGCAAGAACAACACCGTGAGATCCTGTCTCTTCAACAGTTCCTTTACCACGACCACCTGCATGAATCTGAGCCTTAACGACATACCATTCAGTTCCAGTTTCAGCTGAAAGCTCTTTTGCCGCTGCAACAGCGTCCTCAACTTTGTCTACTACTTTCCCTCGTTGGATAGCAACACCAAAGCTGTTTAATATCGATTTTCCTTGATACTCGTGTAAGTTCATTCTATCTGATTTTGAATGGTAAAATTAATAGAATTCTGAAAAGATTTCGGCAGTATAGGGGCTTATTTAATAAAAGTTTTCCACGTTCAAAATTTGTAGGGATACAACAATAAGAATGAGTGTGGATTCAACTATCGAATAATATTAACATGACCTTGAACCATAACGCGTTCGTCATTTGCAATCGTCTTCACTTCAATTGTCCAATTGTAAGTGCCGCCTTGAACTTCTTTCGCTCCTCCATAAGTTCCATCCCAACCAGCAGTTACGTCGTTTGAAACGAATACAATTTCACCCCATCTGTTGTAAATTGTCATTGTGAAATCATACGGATCGTAACCAGAACTGAAAATTGGTTGAAAGCTTTGGTTGAATTCATCGCCATCCGGCGTAAAAGTATTCGGAAGGTAAAAGATCAATTCTTCTTGCGTCGAAACAAACATTGATGTTGAATCCACGCATCCCATTTGTGAATATGCAATCAAGGTTATCATGTAAGAAGAAGCAAATTCGTTTGGATACGTGTGTGCTGGACTTACTTCCGTGGATCCCGCAGAACCGTCACCAAATGTCCATTCGTACGATACTCCCCCCGTTGTTGTATTGATGAAGTTCACATTCGTGTTGAGCAATGACAATTCAAACTTTGAAGGGAAGAACGCTGTATTGGGCGCCGCTTCTACATAGATGTAATCTGTATATGTCACCGAATTTACGCATCCATTTCCTTCAGTAGTTGTCAATGTAATATCGTAAGTTCCGGCAGCCAATGTTGTGCCAACTGTTCCGCAGCCGACCAATGTTGATCCGTTTCCAAAATCCCATTCGCAATTCGTGTAAACACCACCGCTTGTGTTTGTGAAATTTACTGTGTGCGGCTCACAACCAGATAAAGTATCGGCAGTAAATGAAACAGGAGTTGTTTCGATAACAGTTATTGAAACAGCATCTGTCGCAAGACATCCGTTGGCATCTCCAATTACATTGTAAATCGTAGTTCCAACTGGAGCGGCGAATGGTACGCCATCAATTACACCTTGATCCCAGAGGTAAGTTATAGCTCCAGAGCCACTCAAAGTTGCCAGCGTTCCATCACAATGCGATTGGTCTGGTCCAGCATCAACAACTGGAATTGGGTTTACTGTAACATCTACTTGATCTGATGTCGAACAACCGTTTCCGTCTGTTACGGTAACTGTATATGTCGTCGTTCCAATTGGCGAATTGAATGCTATTCCATCAATAACACCATTGTCCCAAACATAAGCTTGGATTCCAGGGCCTCCAAATAATGTGGCTTGAATGCCGTCGCACATTGCTTGATCGATTCCCGCATCTACTGTTGGTGAGGGTATAACTGTAATATCCACTTGGTCATTCGTTACACATCCGCCTGCATCTGTTGCAGTGACGGTGTAAGTTGTCGTTCCTAGAGGTGGATTGAAAGGAATGCCATCTAAAACTCCATTGTCCCAAACATAATTTGCCAGGCCAGAAGCATTTAATGTCGTTTGTACTCCGTCGCAAATAATTTGATTTGGGCCGGCGTCAACAGAACAAACACAACTGTTTGGATTGTCATATGAAGCTGATGTCAAGGTACATGTTGGATCAGCAGTAAAGTAGGCTGTAACAGCACAGTTAGCAGTTCCATCGGAAAGAATTCCTGGAATTGTGTAGTTTAAAGGTGAAGCAAAAGGCGCTGGATATGTTGCTTGGTTTCCATTGCAATCTTCAACTATTAAGTCGCCGCCTGCTGGAGGTAAGGTAAATTGAATTGCTCCGCTTACGCTGAACGTGTTGTTAGCAACATCACAAATTGTTGGAGTAGCATTAATCGCGTCCATTGAGCATCCGCAATTTTCAACTACAATTGTTGTTTGGTCGGTAGCATCGCAAGGTGCAGTTCCAACTGAATAATCTATTGTATGTGTTCCAACTCCTGCTGCAGCTGGGTCAAACATTCCGCTAGCCGTTACGCCTGGTCCAGTCCAAGTTCCGCCCATTGTGGCCGCAGTTAATTGAAGTGGAGCGTCAGTAGAACAATGTGGACCTGATAAGTTAATTGTTGGTGGTGGTGGCCCTGTTTGAGCACTTCCTGGAGCATTACTTAATTCAAGTGTGAAATTGGTCATTGTTCCGTCCCAGTCTTCAACTAAAATCATAAGCACATCCCCAGTGTTTACAATAGGAGCTGCTATTTCTGAAAGACAAGGGAAATTCGATCCGAATTCATTGCAACCATCACAGTCAGTAGCGTAATTACATCCGATTTCAGTTCCTAAACCCAATGATGCACATGGATTGGCTTGGCCTGTTACATCGAAAATGGCAACATCCAAACAACCAGTTGTCAAGTTACCATCAATCAATAAGTTTAATGGGCCTCCTTGTGTAATGTATAGTACGATATATCCGTAAGCGGCCGATCCAGCTCCATTCATGTAATCCAAACAACTTGATGGATTCGGTGATCCAACATCGAAATTAAACGGGCCGGCAATTCCAGGGGTACAAATTGTCACGTTTGTGTTGCATTGACTTTGACCGGAAAAAGAAATGCCAATTGATATAAGGGTGAATAAAAGAAATGATCTCATTTTAGTGGTATTGGAAGTGAATAGCTTAGTCAACAAGTTGATAAATTTCAGCGCCTAAACGCTTGGCAATTGCATCAACTGTTAGTGGGTCCCATTCAACCCCTAAAACGAAATGGACCATTTGAGATTCAGGATCCAAATCAAATTCTACAAGATCTTTATGAATCATTTTGAATCTAGGTTCCCATTTTGCTTCATTGAATTCGTCAATTTTCACTCCAGACTTGAAGTCAAACGATGATAAATTTCCATCAAGGGAATGTTTAATCATCGTTGTGTCAGAATTTTGACCGAAACTGCATAGGCTTAGAATACAGAACAGGGCCGTGGTAGATCTTCTCATTTAGTTAGTCTTTACAGCAAATAGATGTGAATTTATATGAATTGGTTGCCTTTAATAAAGAAATAGGTTAATTTTTTAACGCGCAAGATTAAGGTTTCAAACTTAGAGGTAAAGGGTTAAGTCTTTGATTTGTAGACCTGTAAAACTGTTTGATGTTTAAAGTCTAAGCTTGAATAAATTATGATCTTGCTGTTCTCCAGCTACTCGTAATTTCTCTTGAAGCGAATTCTTTGCAATCTCTTTCTTTGATAGAATCCCAGATTTGATTCATTCCATGAACAAGAGCTTCTTCCTCTTCTTCCATGGCAGTATACATTACTCTTGGGTCTTCGAAGTAGTGACGTACAAAATTGGTATCGAAATCACCGCTAACAAAAGCATCGTGCTTTAAAACGTATTTCCCGAAATCCAACGTCGTTTTTAAGCCTGAAATTTGATATTCATCAATGGCCTTCAATGTTCTTCTGATAGCTGTTTCTCTGTCCTTTCCCCAAACAACAAGCTTCGCAATCATTGGATCGTAATAAATTGGAATGTCCATTCCTTCGACAAATCCATCATCAACACGAACACTTTCTCCCGAGGGAACTCTATAGCGTTCTAGATTCCCTATGTCTGGCGTAAATCCGTTCAAAGTATCCTCTGCATAAACACGGATTTCAATTGCATGGCCATGAATTTTTAATTCATCTTGTTTCTTAGGAAGATTTTCTCCACGAGCAACACGAATTTGCCATTCTACCAAATCAAGTCCAGTAATTTCTTCCGTTACAGGATGCTCAACTTGCAGTCGTGTATTCATCTCAAGGAAGTAGAATTTCATATCTCCATCCACTAAAAACTCAACTGTTCCTGCACCTTCATAATCACATGCTTGACAAACCTTGATCGCAGCTTCACCCATTTCTTTTCTCAACTCCGGAGTCAATAGGGCAGAAGGAGCTTCTTCAACAACTTTTTGATGGCGGCGTTGAATAGAACATTCTCTTTCAAATAAATAAACTGCGTTTCCTGCCTTATCAGCAAAAACTTGAATTTCAATATGACGCGGTTTTGTAACAAACTTCTCAATGAAACAGGCATCGTTTCCAAATGAAGAACGTGCTTCATTCTGAGCCAATCTCATTTGTTCGCCTAACATTTTTGGATCTTCAACCAAACGCATTCCTTTCCCACCGCCACCGGCAGTAGCTTTAATCAATACGGGATATCCGATTTTATTTGCAACTTCTGTCGCTTCTTCGACAGTGTCAATTGCTTTGTCGATTCCGGGAACCAAAGGAACTCCGAATTCTTTAACGGCTTGTTTTGCAGATAACTTATCTCCCATTACTTCCATTGCTGCTGGAGATGGGCCAATGAATGTCATTCCTGCATCCGTTACTTTTTTTGCAAACTCTGAATTCTCTGAAAGAAAACCATAACCAGGATGGATTCCATCAACGTTCAATTCTTTGCAAAAGTCAAGAATCACATCTTGTTTCAAATAACTTTCAGAAGAAGGACTTTCTCCAACGTAAACAGCTTCATCCGCCTCAAGAACGTGTGGCGCATTTCGATCGGCATCAGAATAGATAGCGACACTTGCGATATCCATCTTTTTTAGCGTACGGATAATTCGTCTCGCTATCTCTCCTCTGTTTGCAATTAAGACCTTTTTCATAAACTTCAATTAGTTGAAAAATTCAATGTGTTATTTACCATGCGAAGTTATCAATTTTATTGAATTCTGAAGGGTGAATTAGGCGCCTTATTCAACAGGGATAGGCTCGGTCTCTTCTTTGGTTCCAACGTTCTCTGGAATAGGACGTTGTTGTTTTTTTCTTCGGTCCAAGTACTTTTTCTTACTCTTCTTTCTGAAAATATCGAAGAAGTACTGAATCATTTTGAAATCCTCAAAAGAGTTGAAATCTTCTCGGTAATTTAATCCGGCGCCTTGTGTGAATTCGCCAAGATCACCTTCAGTGATTACAGTTTTATCTGTAGATTCATTGAAGATATTGACTCTAAATGTTCCGCTTTCATTCAGTAGGTATTCCAGTCGTACATCCCCAATAAGTTCTTGACTGATTTGATTGCCATTGCCATCAACAATAGCTGTATTGTCTCCGTAATTCTCAACACCAAAGCTTCCCGAGAGAATTAGTCGATCGTCTAAGAATCCTTTTGAAACGCCAAATTCAAATTTGTCATCTCCCGTAATTTGGTCCCGATCAAAATCCACATTCAGGTTGTATTCACTAGAAACCGAGGCAAGTAAAACATTAATCTGATTGGCAATTAAATCAAGAGCTGCATTTCCATTTCCTCTTCCATTTCCGTCATCAATAGGTTGAAAGCGGCGGGTCAGCATTAAGAAGAAGAATTGCCGGTTCAATTCATCCGGGTCGCTTGTGATTCTGTTGATCAGTGTTCGGCCAAGCTCGTCTGCATCGGGTGCTTTAATGTCAAATCCAATTGCCGGGTTCGACATTGTACCTGATAAATCGAGATACGAAAGAATTCGTTGGTGCGCTCCTTTTCCTGATGCAATATCGCCATTGCTAATCTGCGATAAGTTAGCGTTTTGAGTGTAATAAGTTCTGAGGTTCAGCTCGGCATTGTATGGGTTTCCAATCCAACTTATGCTTCCGCCAGGTTCAATGATGAATTTTTGTTTCAGTGCAATTCTACTCGCGCTAATTGGTTCGATCGCAAAGTTGTATTCTCCATTGCTCACTGTGTAAACGCCTTCCATTTTTACATCTCCTAAATCATCCAGTTTAATAGAGATGTCACCGGTTCCTCTTGCATTGATGACGTCGCCCAACTCTTCGTTGAAAATAATATTGATGTCTGCATCTTCCGTTACATCGAAATTTAGATCAATGACAACGCCTGATAAATCAAATTTTGGGATCGTTAGAACTGAGTCTATAGGAGTGCTACGGTCAATGAATGTTATGAATGTCTCTTCTTCAATTTCACCAACGCCGTACATTGGAATGTTTACCGTTGTTCCTTTTGCTGTTTTGAAATCTACCGTAATTTCAAGATTGTCCGTATAACCAAAAATATTGGCGATTCCTGTCACGTATGCTTTTCCGTAATACAAGCCGTCTTGGCTGTACGGTAAATCCATAACAAGAAATTTATTGGACTCGCCCGTTGCTGCAGATCCATCAGCAGTTTTTTCCGACTCCAAATCAAATTGCAAGTCAAAGTTGAAGTCTTTAAAGTTTTCGTGGAATACAGTTCCAATTAAATTTCCGGAATTTCCGTCTTGATCAAAAACTGGAATACCATCCATGTAGAATCCATATTCATCAATTTGAATTGGGCCTTCAAGACCAAAGTGAACGCCAAGAATATCCAAATAAGCACTTCCACCGAGTAGTTCGATATCTCCATCGAGAAAGGGTTCTTCTGGAGTTCCTGTCAATTCAATTTTCCCGTTCAATAATCCTCTGATGTTAGAAACGACATCAGGATCTAAAAAAGCGTTCGTGAATTGCAAGTCGGTGTAGTCAAAGTTCAGATCGAAATCGAGACTGTTGTCTTTTCTATCGATATAATAATCTCCAGTAAAGCTAAAACGCTCTTCATCCAAGTATTTGAGATTGCCTGATGCATTCACACTTTGCTTTTTCTTGTCCCATATCGCCTTGATATTGATATCGCCTATTCGCCGATCTTTTACGTTGAACTGCAATAAACTCCCCGTTGAATTAAAGTCTAGATTATAGAATGGATTGGTAATATATCCTTCACTATTAATCATACCGGTCATTGGGTAATCAGATGTAATAAAACTTGATATTTCACTAAGGTCTAAGTCCTTTACAGAGAAGTTCAGTTTGTCTCGGTCCTGATCCGTTATAATTCCGTTGATTGCAATTTTTTGAGAATTTCGACTCAATTCAAAGTCATTAACTTTGATCGTGTCGCCATGAATTCGAAGTGAAGATTCATGTTCAATGTCCCATTTTAAATCCTCTATAAAAAAGTGAGATGGATAGACGATCATTCTATAATTTTCTGAATCGTAAATGTCCGTTTCCCATTCGATGAGTGAGTTGTCATTTGAAGAGGCACTCACTTCCTGATCCCAACTCAAACGATGATCCAATCGGCTGTTTCCGCCTGTTGTTTTGAATTCAATGTTATTGAATGTGATAGAATCCCCTGAAGCATAAATGAAGTTGTCAATTGTGTAAGTGGCAGTGATGCTCGTTGAATCCAACACGTGATCTAGAACCAGGTCATTGAATTTCAAGTCGTTATACCTTAAAGACTTGGATTCTAATTTCATTTTGAAATCCCACGTCTTAGAATTGAATCTTCCGTCGATTGTGCTATTGTCTGCAATTTCAATCACGGGATAGAATATTTTCAAAAAATTATTGACTTCACTAACTTCAGCGTGAAATTTGAAATTATCATGTTCTTCAGCACTGTGTCTGGCCGCCTTTGATAATTCTTCTTTGTAAAGTGCTGGAAAGATTCTACTCATCTGATAATTTAAATCAACAGGGAGATGATGAATATCAAATTTACCATCAATCCAAGCATTTCCAATTGAGCTCTTAATCTCGAAACGATCTCGTTCTTTGGATCGGGTCATGATCAAGTCCAATTCCTCAAATTCTATGACTTCAGGTTCAGCAATTGCCGTAGCATTTTCGTCAATAACCTCAACTTCAGATGTATAGTTGAATTTTTCCAGTCGAACCGTTCCAGTATACGTGTCGATTTCTTTCCCCCAGATGTCTACAATGCATTTCGTCTTGAGATCAGAATCTCTTAATGTTAAATTCAAATTGTCCAACAGCGCCTTTTTAGCATCGATGGTGAAATGCATGTGCTGGTCGCCTTTGAAGTCAATGAAGCCGTCATATGTTAAGTCCAAAAATTTGTCTTTGACCGCAATCTTCCCCGTAAACACCTGGTTTTCATAAGAGCCTTCATTAATTTCTATATTGGAATAAGGATAGTCCAAATAATCGAAGCGATTGACGTTGCCTAAGATTTCTCTAAAAATAATTTTTGACGGTGAATAGGCTTCTCCAGTTAAGAAGAATGTTCCGTCGACGATTCCGACATTGTCATCGCCGAGGTATTTCCCCAGGTCGAAATTGTTAACTTTTACGTCGTAACCGCTTGATTCTGATCGCTTGAATTCATAAGAGCCATTCTTTTCATTGGCAAGGAAACGAACTCCATGGTCAAGTTCGGCACCACCCAAAGCCGTTTCTATTGATTTCGATTGAAGTACAAACTCTGTGTATTGACCGTCTAGACGTATGTCGCGTGCTCGGAAGAACTTTAAACGTTCCACTTGAGGCGAAACTTTAATGTATCGAGAGGAAGATGATACGGGAAGTTTCAAGAGGGACAATTCTTCAAGGTCGACATAGGCATAATCTAATTTCTCTGAGAAGATACCCTTTTCAAATTCTCGGTAATCATCCAATCTGATCGTTCCTTTAATTCGCGATTTCTTTCTGTACTGCAAGTCAAGGTCTCTTAATTCTAAATCGACTACTTTATTATGGATTTCCGTTTTTAATTTCACTTGATCATCCATTCCTTCTAAGACATAGGCGAAATAGGCAACATCTTTTAATGAAACATTACTCTGTGTAATATTTCCATCAAACGACACGCTATCAACAAAATACTTGAAGCAATTGTAGCTTTTGGAGAGCATGTTCAACTTCGATGATTTCACATAAGAGTCATCCGTTTTGATTTCCAAATTTGAAAGAAGAACGCCACGAGGTGAAATTTCTGCCTTTGTACTCAAGTTATTAAGCTTAAATCCGCTTTTCTCTTGTATGCTAATCTCATCGACGTGCGCATAAATGACATCTTTCTTAATCTTAAGGTCGCTCAATTTTCCGTTAATGTCCCAAGCGTCAAGGTGGAAGTAATCCATTCCTGAATCTCTTGCCTCTTTTCGATGATCGTCGTATCGAAACCGTGTATTTGTGAAAACGGCCTCGTTAAGGGCGAATTTAATTTTATTCTTTTTCTTGGTGTCTTTCGCGAAGTATTCCTTTATAAAAGAGTGATTAAAGACATTTTCCTTGCTTCTTTGAATATGAATTAAAGCATTGTCAACATCGGCTGAGGCAATCGTGAATTTCTTTTTGCTTAAGCTAATATCATCAAGGTTCACAATGATCCGCTCCGCATAAAGCAGCGTGTCTCCAGATTGATCTCGAATCAGAACGCCATCAAGAGCGACCTGGTCTAAAAATACAATGGCAACTTTGTCCACCTTCACTTCTGCGTCAAGTTCATTGGAAAGATAATCCGTAGCTATTTTAGCGAAATAGGTTTGAACTGTAGATGTTCGAATTATGAAAGCCAAAACTATTATCAATATTAGAGACCACTCGATCAATGAACCGAGGGTGCGTCCTAATATTTTAAGTAATTTTGCCATTCTTACGCAAATTTAAACATTGTGACTCAAAAAGAGCCCATTATACTCGCTATAGAATCGTCATGTGACGACACTTCTGCAGCTATCCTCAAAAATGAATCCATTTTATCCAATTTAATAGCTGGGCAAGATGTCCATCGATTATACGGAGGAGTCGTTCCAGAGTTAGCTTCTAGAGCACATTTACAGAATATTTTACCTGTAGTTGATGCAGCGATTGAAAAATCAGGGGTTCAATTGTCTGATATTGACGCGATTGCCTTCACAAAAGGGCCTGGTCTTTTAGGTTCGCTTGTTGTTGGAACTTCCTTTGCAAAGTCACTTTCTTTAGCACTTAACATTCCTCTAATTGATGTCAATCACATGTATGGTCATGTTTTGGCCCATTTCATTGATGATGAAGAAGATACGAAAGTTTCTGACGGGGTGTTAACGGATGGTCCTATTAAGAAGAAGAAACCAAAATTCCCATTTATTTGTTTGACAGTTTCTGGCGGACATACCCAAGTCGTTTTGGTAAAGAATCATTTGGACATGGAGGTAATTGGCACAACAAAGGACGACGCAGCTGGTGAAGCTTTCGATAAAGCGGCTAAAATGCTTGGCTTTGAATATCCTGGTGGACCTCTGGTTGACAAACATGCTAAGAATGGAGATCCTTTGAAATTTAAGTTCACACGACCAAAAGTGGGCGGGTACGATTTTAGTTTTAGCGGTTTAAAAACGGGAATCTTATACTTCTTGCAAAAGGAAGTGAAAGCCAACCCAAACTTCATTGAAGAGAATTTAAACGATTTATGTGCTTCGATTCAATTTACGATTGTAGACATTTTAATTCGTCAATTAAAAACGGTTACAAAAGACTTAGGAATTCAAGAGGTAGCGATTGCAGGAGGTGTTTCTGCCAATAGCGGTCTTCGAAAAGCATTGCAAGAGACAGGAGTAAAACACGGTTGGAATGTTTACATCCCGCGATTTGAATATTGTACGGATAATGCCGCAATGATCGCTATCACTGGGAAGTTTATGTTTGAGCAAGGACTTTTCGCGGATCAATCCGTCACTGCTATGGCTAGAGTGCCTTTTGCTCGATAGAAATAGCCAAATATTCAATACGCCCTTTTATTTTCATTGAACTGCTTGCTAAACCAGTTTAGTATTCATATCTTGGAGAGAACCAAATCCAAAATCCAAAGTTATGCAAGCGACTTTAAAACCAATGGAGATTAAAAAGGAGACAATTTCAACACTTCCTTTTCACACACAAAAAACAATTCAACAGCATCCTAGGCTGATGGAACAGATTAAAAAAGCAACTCGATTGGGCAATGGATATAGAGGTAAAGTGAGTATTTACTTTGAAGATGATGATGGATTAAAATGCGTCAACACAACAATTTGGGCGTATGGAGCTAAATTCATTTGCCTAAAAGGAGGTGTTTGGTTGTCCATAAATAGAATTGTAGAAATCAAATAGTACTCCTGTTCTTTTCCCTTTAAATAATAGATTATTCTCAAAAAAAGTGTTTTGGGAATACAATGTTATTTTATTTACTCTCTCTGATAATCAATTCCTAATTCGTAGATTTGATTCCCTATGAAAGGAATCGTTTTAATCATTTCAATTTTACTGTCAACTGCGTCTTTTGGACAAGAGAAAATCACATGGAGTTTTTCTTTTGACCAAGAATCGAGTGCGATAAGTATGGAGGCTGAGATCGAGGAAGGATGGCATTTGTACAGTCAAGCCCTCGAAAACGAATTCGGACCCATTCCAACTAAATTTGAATATGTAACGAATGAAAGTTACAGACTTGTTGGAAGCACGGTCGAACCACAACCAATTCAGGAATATGACAAAAACTTTGAAGGAGACATGAGTTTCTTCAAGGATAATGTTAGTTTCGTCCAAAAAGTAGAAAACATTAGCGCTACCTCAATTGAGGGAGTTGTGACATACATGGTTTGTAACGATGAAATGTGTATGCCACCAGTTGATTTAGAATTCACAATAACAATAAAGTAATACCATGAGGAAGACGATAATTTTTTCAACACTACTGAATGCAGTATTGTTTTTATCCAGTTTTGGTTTATCGAACAATGCGTCTGCACAATTGGATTTTGCAGATGAAAAGTTGTCGACTACAATGAGTGTAGTCCGCGATGGTGATAACGCTACAGTGATTTTAAAGGTTGAAATGGTTGAGCATTGGCATATAAACGCGGTTGTCTTACCACCTGAAAATTTTGGTTGGGCTACTACGTTCGT
>JAWUWJ010000025.1:0-9637 GCA_034111925.1 Crocinitomicaceae bacterium | reverse complement strand
CTTTTCATATCCTTTTGGATTTTGATCCGGTGTATCCATGTAACGTTCACCGTACATTATTTCGTAATATTTCCAATCTGTTACTGGTCCACCTGCAACTCCTGCATTAAACGTTCCTGGTTGACGCAACATTAAAGACGTTGTCATGAAACCACCAAATGACCAACCGTGAACGGCCAATCTCGATCCATCAACATAAGGCAACGACTTCAAGTACTCCACTCCAGTCATTTGATCTTCCATTTCTACAGTTCCCAATTGACGGTGAATTTGTGATTCAAAAGCAACTCCTCTTTCCGCAGATCCGCGGTTATCAACTGTGTAAACAAGATATCCTTGTTCTGCCATCCAATACATCCAAAGACTTGCACCGTCCAACCAAGAATCAGTTATCAATTGTGCGTGTGGTCCACCATAAACGTACACCAAAACGGGATATTTCTTTGTTGGATCAAAATTGCTTGGCTTGATCAAACGCGTATACAATTTCGTTCCGTCCTTCGCATCGATCGTTGAAATTTCAGCTGTGCCAATACTGTAATTTCTCAATTTGTCAGGGCTTGACATTTTAACAGAAACGACTTTCCCTTTTCCGTCAATGATCCAATCATTATTTGCAACCGTATGGCTAGAGAAGTTATCGTGGAAGTATTTTCCATTGTCTGAAATATGAACAGAATGCGACCCATTCTCCTGCGTCAAGATTTTCACCTTCCCTTTAAGGCTTACAGAATAAACATGCGATTGTGTTGGAGATTCTCCAGTTGTCGTATAATACACTTGCTTGTTCTTGTATTCCATAATGTCCTTTACAACGAATTTATGATCCGTTAACTGCTGAATAAGGGTTCCATCAAAATCATAATAATACAGGTTGTTGTATCCATTTCTTTCTGAAACCCAAACGAAATTGTTTGATCCCTCCATCGGGAAGAAAGCTGGATGTTCAGGCTCAACCCAAGTCTTACTTTCCTCTTCAAACAAAGTCTTCACAAATTTTCCGTTTTTCGCACTGAAGACATTCAACCACATGTGATTTTGATCTCTATTTACCTCAGCAACAATCACAAACTGATCATCTGGAGTCCAGCAAACATTTGTCAAGTAATTCTCTTCACCATTTCTCGTTGAGATATAAAGCAATTTATTTGCCTTCACATCGTAAATTCCAACTCTTGCAGTTTCAGATCCACCACCCGCCATTGGGTATTTAATTGATTTCAATGTCCCAGGAGTTGTACTATTGTCTAACAATGGATAATCGCTAACCTTTGATTCGTCCTTTTCATAGAATGCCAATGATTGTCCTTTATTTGACCAAAAAAGCCCCTCCGTAATTCCGAATTCACTTCTTGCAATTGCTTGACCTGCAACAATGTTTTTGTCAGAGTGAGCCGTTACCTGCTGCACCTTTCCACTTGGAGCAACAATGTTAATGTTATTGTCAATGGTGTAAGCTAAATTAAATGATCCTTTATGAATTTTAGTAATCTCTGCAGTTTCTGGTGCTTCACGAACCAATTCTCCCGTTTTCAAAACGACATCATAAACGTAAAACTTCTTTCCATTGCCGATCATGAATTTCGTTTCACTGATCCATTTCAGTCCGTAAAAACTACTGAGCTCTGATTTCAACGCTGTATTCAATTCCAGAATTGTAAGCATCGTTTGAATTTCCGTATCCTTAGCGGAAGATGTCAATAACGTTTGATAGTTGCTACTCACATACGTATAACTGTCTTTACCAGGAATCCATCCGAACTGATTCAATCTATCGGGACGGAGCGATCTGTATTGCTGACTTACCGCTTCTGCCAAACTCAAATCCTTTTTTACCTGAGCTCTTTTTGGCTCACCTTCATTCATTGGCCCACTTTGTCCGAATGAACTAAACGACAACAATGCTATAAATACTATTCTTAAATGCTTCATATTCTTTGTTTTGGTCTACTATTGTATCTAAAATCCTTCCAAAGATAACGAAGTTGTTAAAGCTTCATGAAATAAATACACAAGTGGTTTTAAAAAACTGCTAACTTTGCCTCAAAATCAAACAATTGTCATGAAACATATCTCCGTAGAAAGCATAGAGAAAGCCATCAATAAAGTCGATAACCTAAACGACGAAGGTCTTGAAAAACTAGCTGAAACGTACGCGTTGGCGCAACAAACATTACTTGGATATGTAATGTCGGCGGCCGTAGAATATAAAAATGATCAATTGGAAGGATTGCTTATTTACTACTATTGTCTTATTTCAGAAACGTTTAGCCAAGAGCAAGCGCAACTGAAACAAATTAGCGACGCGGATATCGAGACTTTTGAAGAGCCATTCTTTCAAATGTTGGATGAGTACTTTGATAAAGATCAAGAAGATATCATCACTGATTTTACAGATCAACCGGAACTTCTTCGTTTCATGATGCTGGAAATCACTACGAAAGACGAAGACGGAACATCTTTGGACGACGATACAGCAACTCAACTATTCATCGTTACTTCTGCAATGATCACGTTAATGAACAGAGCAATTAAGGATGAAAACGCCTAAAGAAATTGTTGATTTGATGATGAAAAACGATCTGTTCAGTCAATGGATGAACGTTTCAATTCTATCAATCGACAAAGGAAGTTGCACACTTCAATCAACGATTCACAAAGAGATGCTGAATGGTTTTGAAATTGCGCACGGCGGAATTACCTACTCTCTTTCTGACTCTGCTTTGGCTTTTAGTTCCAATGCTTATGGATATCAATGTGTAAGCATAGAAACTTCGATTTCACACGTCCGTCCAGTGTTTGTAAACGACGTCCTAACAGTAGAATGCGAGGAAATTCATCGAGGAAAAACAATTGGAATTTATTCAGTGACCATCAAAAATCAAGAGCGCAAACTGGTTTCTAAATTCAAGGGAACTGTGAATATTTCTCAAAAAGAATGGTAACTTCAACCGTACTTGCATTTTGAACAATTGAAAACATTCTATTCACGTTATCAAATACCAGAACCAAAATAATCGTACATTTATTTTACTTTAACCATTCTCCTGAACCTAATTAACCAATAAACCAATGTCTAAAAAAGAAGAAGAAAAAGTCTACATGGTGGATTTCGTGATTCGTCATTTGTGGCACAAGATGTCAAGAATGTACAATCAAAAGGCCAATGATTATGGCGTTAGTATTTCCGTCGGATTTATACTGCTTAACATAGACAAGGAAGGTACACCGAGCACTCAACTAGGCCCAAAGATGGGAATGGAACCAACGAGTCTTTCGAGAACATTGAAGACGATGGAGGAAAAAGGGTTAATTTCTCGAAAAATTGATGCAGGCGACAAACGTAAGGTTCTTATATTTTTAACAAAAGACGGAATTGATAAAAGAAGAATTGCCCGTCAGGTAGTTCTTAATTTTAATGACAGAATCGTTTCATCTATTCCGAAAGGAAAACTCAAAACTTTCTTTGAGGTTGCAGAGCGCCTTGACATGTCCATCGATAGAGAGTTAAGTAACTTCTAAACTGGACAAATCGTCCAAACTTCGTATCAATAAATAATATTCACGAATCGTTAGACTCAGTGTTGCGTCTATTTGAATGTCGATTTGCAGATTTCTCATGAATAATATTTAATTATGCATGCATAGTATTAATTATTTTACTATTTTTGGGTAAGTCAGCTCTAGAAACAAGGATTCATGGATGGATTTTTATAACTTACTGAGCTGAAGACCAAGCGCAAAATAAACTAACTATATGAATAGACATATTCGCAAAGTAGCAATCATAGGATCTGGTGTAATGGGTTCAAGAATTGCCTGTCATTTCGCAAACATTGGATGCGAAGTTGAATTGCTAGATATCGTTCCACGTGAACTTAACGACCTTGAAAAGAAAAAAGGAATCAGTATAGATTCGGATAAATTCAAAAATCGAATTGTAAACGAAGCACTTACCTCTTCTCTAAAATCCAACCCCTCACCTATCTATAGAAAATCATTCGCTTCTCGCATAAGAACGGGAAACCTAACGGACGATTTGGCTCGAGTGAAAGAGTGTGATTGGATTATCGAAGTCGTTATTGAGCGCCTAGATATCAAACAACAAGTTTTTGAAAATATTGAAAAACACAGAACACCTGGAACGCTAATCACGTCCAACACTTCTGGAATCCCTATCAACTTAATGCTTGAAGGCAGAAGTGATGATTTCAAAAAGCATTTCTGTGGATCTCACTTTTTTAATCCACCGCGTTATTTACAGTTATTGGAAATAATTCCTACAAAGGAAACGTCGTCAGAGGTGATTGATTTCTTAATGGATTACGGTCAAAAATTCCTCGGAAAGAAAACGGTACTTTGTAAAGATACTCCTGCGTTTATTGCAAATCGAGTTGGCGTTTATTCGATCATGTCGTTGTTCCACGCAGTTGAAGAAATGGGGCTGACTGTCGAAGAAGTTGATAAACTTTCAGGACCTATATTGGGCCGTCCAAAATCGGCAACATTCAGAACATGTGACGTTGTTGGATTAGATACTTTGGTTCATGTAGCCAATGGATTAAAAGACAATTGCCCAGACGACGAAGAAAAAGAGTTGTTCAAATTGCCCGACTACATTTCAAAAATGGTCGAGAAAGGATGGCTTGGATCGAAAACAAAACAAGGGTTTTATAAAAAGGTTAAGGATGAAAATGGCAAAAGCCAAATTCTAACTTTGGACTTAAAAACATTGGAATACCGTGAAAAAGCGAAGGTTAAATTCCCGACGCTCGACATGGCCAAACCAATTGACGATCTTAAGCAGAGAACCAAAATGCTTTTCATGGGAATGGACAAAGCAGGTGACTTTTACCGTAAATTATTCGGTGGGCTTTTCGCTTACGTATCCAGCCGTCTTCCAGAAATCACAGACGATCTCTATAAAATAGATGACGCGTTGAAAGCAGGTTTCGGATGGGAACTTGGACCTTTTGAAACTTGGGACATCCTAGGGTTGGATCAAGGTCTTAAAATAATCGGAGATCAGAATAAGAACGCCGCAGCTTGGGTTTCTGAAATGAAAGAAGCAGGAATCAAATCATTCTATAAAACTGAAAAAGGCGTTAAATATTATTATGACGTTACGAGCAAAGCATACATTCCAATTCCTGGTGGAGAGGAAATCGTTTCACTAGACGTTCTTCGAAGCGAAAACAAAGTTTGGGGCAATTCTGACACAACAATCGTTGATATCGGAGACGGAATCCTGAACCTTGAGTTCCATACCAAAATGAATACAATTGGAGGCGGTGTAATTGAAGGCATACAAAAAGCCTTAACGCTTGCTGAAACGGAATACAACGGACTTGTAATTTCCAATACGGGACAGAATTTCTCTGCCGGAGCAAATGTCGGAATGATCTTCATGATGGCAATTGAACAGGATTATGATGAATTGAACTTCGCCATAAAAACGTTCCAAGACACAATGATGAGAGTGCGGTACTCGAACACACCAGTTGTTGTCGCGCCACACAATATGGCACTTGGAGGAGGCTGCGAAATTTCACTTCATGCCGATAAAGTAGTCGCACACGCTGAACTATACATGGGACTTGTTGAATTTGGCGTTGGGCTTATTCCTGGCGGTGGCGGAACGAAAGAATTCGCAAAACGCTTGTCAGAAGAATACGTTGCAGGCGACATCAAAATCAACCGAATGAGAGAACGCTTTTTGACGATCGGTCAAGCAAAAGTATCCACTTCGGCGTATGAAGCTTTCGACCTTGGTTATTTAAGAGAAGGCGTTGACGAAATTGTTGTCAGCCGCGAATACCAGTTGACACGAGCGAAAGAAGCGTGTTTGAAAATGGCCAATAAAGGGTACGTTGCTCCGAAACGAGAAAAGAACATCACCGTTATGGGACAAGAAGGTCTCGGGATCGTTTACGTTGGAGCAAACACAATGCTCTCTGGAAACTACATGTCTGAACACGACAATCTCATTTCTGAAAAATTAGGATTCGTTCTTTGTGGAGGAGATTTATCTCAAAACGAAACGGTTTCAGAACAATATGTTTTGGATCTAGAACGAAAAGCATTCCTTGAATTGTGCCAAGAAAAGAAAACACTTGAGCGCTTGGAAAGTATTGTTAAGAAAGGGAAAATATTGAGGAATTAGAATTTAGATATTAGACGTTAGATTTTAGATTTTAGATTTTAGATTTTAGACGTTGAAGTTTAGAAAATCGTCTAGCATCTAAATTCTAAATTCTTTTTAAATAATTAGAAACTATGGGAAGAGCATATATAGTAACTGGATATCGTACCGCAGTTGGAAAAGCGGGAAAAGGTGGATTTAGATTCTACCGACCAGACGACCTTGCAGCAAATGTGGTAAAACATATCATGGCGCAAGTTCCACAATTGGACAAAGAGCGCATTGATGATGTAATCGTTGGGAACGCAACTCCAGAGGCGGAACAAGGATTGAACATTGGAAGAATGATTTCATTGATGGGATTGGACACCGTTAAAGTTCCAGGTATGACCGTTAATCGATATTGTTCATCAGGATTGGAAACGATCGCAATTGCAACGGCTAAGATTGAAGCTGGAATGGCAAATTGCATTATCGCTGGTGGTGTTGAGTCCATGTCTGTGATGGCAATGGGAGGATGGAGAATTGTTCCAAATCCAGTTGTCGGAAAAGAAAATCCAAATTGGTATTGGGGAATGGGATTGACTGCTGAAGCCGTTGCGAAAGAATTTAAAGTGAGCAGAGAAGATCAAGATGCATTCGCTTTGCAATCACATGAAAAAGCAATTGCTGCAATTAAATCAGGTCGGTTCGAAGATGATATCGTTCCAGTTGATGTGAAACATATTTTCCTTGATGAAAACGAAAAACGTCAAGAAAAAATCTATACTGTTGATACGGATGAAGGCCCTCGATCAAGTACATTAGAAGGGCTCGCACGATTGAGACCTGTATTCGCCAATGGAGGTTCAGTTACTGCTGGTAATTCATCGCAAACATCTGATGGCGCAGCATTTTGTCTCGTAATGTCAGAAGAAATGGTCAATGAACTTGGACTAGAACCTATCGCAAGATTGGCTTCGTACAGTGTCGTTGGTGTTGAACCAAGAATCATGGGCGTTGGACCCATCGACGCCATTCCAAAAGCGATCGCAGCTGCAGGGTTAAAGCAAAATGATATTTCATTGATTGAATTGAACGAAGCATTTGCCTCGCAATCTTTAGCGGTGATTAGGGAAACGGGATTGAACCCTGATATTATAAACGTGAACGGAGGCGCAATTGCCCTTGGTCACCCACTTGGATGTACTGGAGCAAAATTGACCGTTCAGATAATGAACGAGCTCAAAAAGCGCGACGAAAAATACGGAGTTGTAACAATGTGCATTGGAAGTGGACAAGGTGCCGCAGGTGTGATCGAGATGTTGTAACTTCGCAACGTGAAAATCGAACATTTAATAAAAAACGCCGGGCACCAAGAGTTACTTCCTATTCAAAAGAAGTGCATCGCTGCCTACCAAGAGAACTCAGAATTAATTCTGCTTTCTAAGACAGGATCTGGAAAAACAATCGCCTTTTTGCTTTCAGTAATATCGAGAATACAAAAAGATCAAGATTGCGTTCAAGCCGTTATCATCGCACCAACCAGAGAGTTGACGCAACAAATTGATCAGGTTTTCCGATCATTAAAAAGTGGTTTAAAAGCCACGCTTTGTTACGGTGGTCACTCTGTGAAAGACGAAGCAAATAGCCTAAGAGCAATCCCGGAATTGGTCATTGCAACACCTGGCCGTTTGTTGGATCACATCGAAAGAGGAAACGTTAATCTTATGGATTGCGAAGCTTTAATCATCGATGAATTTGACAAATGCCTTGAAATGGGATTTGATTACGAGATGGGTAAAATCACTCGTGAATTCCGTAAAGTGGAGAATATCCTTCTTGCTTCTGCAACGAAACCCGAAGACATTCCTGATTATTTAAACTTTGACTCTCCCCACGTTCTTGACAATCTTATTGAAGATGACGTCATTAATATTGAGGAATTCGGAGTTCAATACAAGGGAAGTGTATTCAATACACTTGTAGAAACGGTTTGCAGTTTTGGAATCGAGAAATCAATCGTTTTTTGCAACTACAGAGAAGTTGTTGAAGATGTCGTTCAGCGCTTAAATGACGAACGAATTTATAGCATCGGCTACCATGGCGGTTTAGACCAAGGTGAGCGAGAACGTGCATTGATCAAATTTAGAAACGGAAGTTACAACACTTTGGTCTGTACCGATCTTGGCGCACGAGGACTGGACATTCCAGAAATTAAACACGTTGTTCATTATCAATACCCAAATAGCTTGGACGCCTTTGTTCACCGTAAAGGAAGAACAGCGAGAATGTCAGAAGATGGTTCCTCTTATTTGTTCATTGGACCAGAAACACAATTGCCAGAATATTTAGAAGACCCAACTGAATTCTTCCGACCTGGAGAGTACTTGGACACAACTCCTGAATGGGAAACCTTGTATTTCAGCGCTGGAAAAAAGGAAAAGGTGAATAAGATTGACCTAGTTGGATTTTTATCGAAGAAAGGGCAATTGGGGAAAGGCGAAATTGGATTAATTACCGTTCTTGATCATACATCCTATGTTGCGGTTAAGAAATCGAAGGTGAAAAATGTGTTGAGTTTGATCCGATCGGAAAGAATCAAAGGTAAGAAATTGAAGATCGAAGTTTCAATGTAAAACGATAGTCTAGAATGACATCATATGAAATAAGAACAATTTCGAATGCCAAGTTTGTAATCTTTAGCACAACTCTAATGTTATTTTCTATGGTGATTAATGGTTTTTTAGCTTTCTACATATTCCCTTATTTATTTTACATTTTACTTCTTCCCGGTATCTTTGGCTCTGGTTACTTTGGTCTTTTATTAGCTTCGAGTAAAAGACAAATCATTCTAAATGATACCTACCTTTCTCTCGATAAGAAAAAAATAGAGTTCTCAGATATTGATGAATACCATCCTAAATTCAGTAGTCTAAAGGAATTCGAAATAATGTCTATGATTCAATTAAAGCTTTCTACTGGAGAAATTATTAATATCACAATTTCCAATTTTGGAAAAAAAAGTAAGCATGGAAAAAAACTGCTTCAAGATCTTGTTAATTGTATAACTCTAAGCAATAGTGAAGCCCAGGAGGTTAATGAAGTCATTCTAAAGAAAAGAACCAATAGCATATTACGCGTTAGCATGATCGCTTTAGTACCTATAGTTATCGCAGGAGATATTGTCTATTTGATTGCTATATTACTGGGGAAAACAGAATTCAATTATAGAATAATCCTAGTTAATGTTTTCGCTCTTTCCTTGATTCACAACCTCAGAAAAAAGAAAGCATAATTGATTCGAAGTTTCAATGTAACTCCTTCAGTTTATTGGATTTTATGTGTCGTGCACGAACTGTTTTTTCTGCTAGTTTGTTCTGCACCGTAAACATAGAATTGTTCTTCCCTCCTGCTTCTTTATGGTTGGGGTACCACTTCCATAGAAAGCCACCAGCAAAAAAATCTTGATCCCAAATATTGTCATACATCGCAGTCAAAGCTCGGACTTGGCAA
>JAWUWJ010000024.1:0-24929 GCA_034111925.1 Crocinitomicaceae bacterium | reverse complement strand
TTTAACTTCTGATTTATCGGCATGAAAAAAGCGAACTAAGAATAGTTCTTTTAATTCAGACTCTAGTCCTAAAAGTTGTTCAAATTCATTTCTTAATTTTTTAGTTTCCTCAATATAATCTTTATCCATCCCTTCTCCATTGCCATTGATCAATCTATTGAAGTGAAAAATGATACTCATCCATGGTTGAACATTTATATCTAGCTGTGTTGATTTAAGCCATGTACGTTCCATACTTCGTCCAACGTCAATTGCTGAAGTTTGAGTTTTTTCGGTAATACAAAATAGACCCAATCCTGAACATTGAGAAAAAGCTTCATGAGCCATTTTTTCAAATGCGCCTCCGCCTTTCCATTTTTTCAATTGTTTCACAACATCATAATCACGAGCCAGTTTCATTCCTGTTAACTCTGCAGGACTTAACTCAACAGTTCGTAGATCAATTCCATCAGCTGTTAATTCACTCTCCTCTTTTGTCCAACGTGCTTCTTTAACGAAAAAATCATGATGACCACCTTCATCGAAGAAGCGAAGTTTGTCAGCGACTCCGATTAGATTTGATGCTTGTGCAACTAATTCTCTATCGGTAAACAGTTTTAATTCAACCCCAGGGATAGATTTTGCAGTAGTTATTAATGCGTTCTTTATATCCTGTGTTAAAGGAGTGAATTCATTGCGCTTTCTATTTGTATGGCGTGATTCAATATATGATGATAGGTTTTCTTCAAGTAATGGTTCTTTACCTATATTATTTTTATAAAATTTAATGCAGGCCACTACTTTTAATCCTTCCGAATCGGAATTTGGATATTCTACACTAGTGGATAAATCAAGGTTTTGTGCTTCTTGAATAAGGTTCTCAATAGCCGCTCCGTATGAAATAAGTGATCCCAAGTCATTGTAATCACCAAAACTCTCGGCAACGACTGCATCATGAATTAAAAATAAATTCCGATTGCTGTATAACCATTTCCAAGATTGCACATTGGCCGTTGAGGGAGCGAGGGTTGCCGACGTAAGTAATTTCTGTAATGTTGGATCATTCAATTCTAGTTGAGCTTCATCAATAGAAAAATTCCCGTTTTTAATTATCTGCTCTAAATCTTCTTGCTTGAGTTCTCCCTGATGGTTTATTTTTTCTTGTACGAAAGGTTTGAATTCTTCTTGGGTTTTATTCCGAATAAGATCATCCATATCCACGAAATACCGACCCGAATCGTGAAATTCATCTAGAATGATTCTTCTATAAACATTTGCGGCAACGGCTCCACCAAGCGTCACATCAGCAGCCAACTGTGGCCACGTCGTTAGCGTTTGCTCGATTTCTAACATCGATGCTTTTAACTTGGTCGAAATTGTTGTTTCGCCTAGCATTGGCATGATGTATGGGAGCTTTTCTTCGTTTGTAAGTCCTTTCAATTTTGAGGAATCCAAGTGTCCGATAAAGCCATGAAGTAATGGACGGTCTGGCTCCAAATCAAAGCGCTCTATGTCCATTGTTCCGCGGTCATTCATATCCATAATCACAGGAATTTGAAGTGCTTTTGCTTTTTCGCGCAATAGAATTTTAATATCTAAACCGTCACATTCATCGATGAGTGCGTTTAATGTTCCTCCTTCAGTGAAAAAGGCGTCAATATTGTCATCCGTCAAACCATCATTGAAACAAGTTACTTTAACGTAAGGATCAATTTCGGCAATCTCTCGTGCAACTGAAATTGTCTTTTTAATTCCAAGATCATTGATTCCAGCACGAATTCGATTGTAGTTACTAAGGTCTAAAACATCAAAGTCCGCAATTCGAATTTCACCATAACTATGTTCCATGGTCATCGTAATAGCAATCGTTCTTCCAACGGATAAGCCTACAACTCCAACAATTTGTTGGCTGAGTAACTCACTTTCCTCACGCGTAATTTTGTGATGATTTCTATTGGTTTTAACTTCATAAAATTCATCCCTGTCAAGAATATGAACTAGAGTATTGTTCCATTCGTAATACGCCCAAACTCCATATTTCTCTTCGGATAGACCATTCAAGTGTTGATCTATTAAGACCTGCGTTTCTGCATCAGAATGTTTCTCTTTGGGGTATCGAAGCTTGATAAGTTCTATTAATTGTGCTTGTAGTTCATCTTTCACTTTGATTTCCTGATGGTTATCGAGCAATTTCGCAAGGTTTAAGCCGTCGTTTTCATCATTTAAATAGAATAATTGAGCATTTCTAGAACTATCAAGTTGCTTGGACGTTAGGGCAAGACTAGCGAGTTTTGTTTTCATAATCAGGCATTTAATTTGGAGAGTGCCACACAAAATCGATACAAAGATAACTATATGTTGAACATAAATTTCAATTCGTTAGACACTACAAAATGAGCTCTCAAGGCTCACCAAAGACTTTTAATATTGAGTACGCACAAATGACATACGTTTTGCGTACATTTCGCATGTAGGATACGCAGATGTACGCTTAAAAATGAGTACTTTCAGCAATATTCGAATTTGAATATCAAGACAGTTTTATTTATATTTAAACCAATTCCCATTATTTAGGAATCATAGAATGGCGAAATAATAGACTTATGAGTGAAGAAAAACTTCAAGTTTTATATGTTGATGATGAACGTCACAATTTGACCTCTTTCAAGGCAACATACCGCCGGAATTTTTCTGTGCATACTGCTGAAAGTGCAAAAGAGGGCTTGAAAATTTTAGAGGAGAAGGAAATTCATGTTGTGTTATCCGATCAAAGGATGCCTGAAATGACAGGAGTTGAGTTCTTTAAAATAATTAAGGAAGAGTATCCTGAGCCTATTCGAATACTAATTACAGGCTATTCGGATATAGAAGCCGTTATTGATTCTATCAATCAAGGGCAAGTTTACAGGTATATATCAAAGCCTTGGGAACCAAATGATCTTCGACTCGTAATTGAACAAGCGAACGAAGTGTTTTCTTTGCGAAAAGAGAATGTTCGATTAATGGAAGCATTGAAAGACTCAAATGAAAAACTAGAATTTATAGCTCGGCAGAACCTACTGTCGTAATACACGAAGTATAAGTACCTTATAGGCTTCCAATAATTATTGATGCCGTGGTGTCGTTTTTTTAAGAGCCAATAAGAGTATTAAAAGCATATAGATGGCACATAAAAAAGCCCTGACCTTTCGAATGAAGGATCAGGGCTTTTTTTAAAGTGTTTGGTACTAATGCATCATATCTTCTTCAGGATCTTCTTCCTCTAAAGGATATAGAACCTCAGCGTCTGTTTTCTTTTGCAAGCGGTCCATCAAGTTTTCCAATTGAGAAACTGTTAAGCTGTATGCAATGATTTTTTTGTCTTTGTCAAGAACCCAAACTTTTGGAGTCGCATAAATATCGTACGTCTTCTGATAATTCAATGACTTCAGCGTTGTGTATCTCGGTATGAATTGCGAAGCATTCACCAATGCGCTGTCATACAGATTCGCAGTTACTGCAGCGTTGATGAATTCCAAATTATTCTCACGAACGAATTTTTTCCATTTTCCAAAATCTTCACCAGTTGCTTTACCAACAGCGAAGATATCGATGTTTCTCTCTTTCCATTTTTTAGAATAAAGGTTCTGCAGTTTTGGTGTAATTTTTTTACAATGACCACATTCAGGATCCCAGAAATAGAGTACGGTATACTCGTTGTCCAGGCTGTAGAAATCTACCCAATTCACATCGGTGGTGTCCCGTAAAATTAGATTCGGAGGCGTTGCTCCCATAACCAAGTCGTAATGCGTGCTCACTTTTTCACAAAGTGCATCTAAGTTTTTCTTTGGCATCCAGTGTGCCGGAGACTCACCATCTGCATTCAGTGAACAGTAATATCGTTCTCCCATGTAAATGAAAACTTTGTTCATTCCCATGATTTTACTCTTCTCATATTCACTCGTGATCCAATTGACAGTGTATTGAAACATGTCCGATTTTGGGTCTAAAACATCACAGAATTGAAATGCATAGTGAATCACTGTATCCCAATGCTGAAGCATAATGTTCGAACTGAAGTAATTCGTGAATTTGTTGTGGAATACTCGATTCCGCATCAAGCGATCATCTTTCAAATCAATATTATCAAAATAGTGATCACGGTAGTAATTGAATCTGAAATTCGAATCGATCATCGCTCCATTAGCATCCAAAGGCGCTTCTGGAATTACTATATCCATTGACATTTTAACAATTTTAGAAACCAAAAGGTTGTTGGGATTGTCAGCAATGTTATTTTGATAGGCAACAACACCTGAGTTAATGACTTCAATTTCAGCAGTGATTGATTCGTACATCTCAGAACCTTTTTCGTGACCATCTCGCTGGGATTTAAGTTGCTCAAGTTGCATTCTTTTCTCATTGATGAGAGCATCGTCCCAGTGCTCTTTAACGACTTTCTCTTTGTATGCGGTCACTTCATCCTCAATACCTTGAATCTTCGAAGATAGTTTCGCGTATTTTTTCTTCTCAGGGCTAACTTTCTCACGCTTCGCTAAGTATTTATCAGTCGTCGCTTTTTTCTCAGCGAGGTATTCTGTACTCCAAAACTCTTTTCCAATTTTCTCTTTGTATTCGTTGATCTCAGCTTCGATCGTACCCATCTGTGCTGAAAGTCTAACATATTGAGGATCATCTTCTGCTAAACCGTCTCTCGATTTCGATTTGACGGCTGCTTCTTGACGTTTGTTACTTATGTATTGAACGTACTCTAAAAAGACCTTGTTTTCAACCGAGATTGGCTTGTTACCATCGGGCTTAGATTTTGCCGTTCCCATTAAGTTAGGTAAAGACGCCTCAATGTAAACCGATGATTCTTCATTGTATACAAAGTCCAAAATTTTCTCTCCAGGAAGGTACAAAGCCAAGATTCCAGCTTTTTGCTTACTTCCATCAAATAGAACAACTCCGTTTACCATTTTTGCAGTATCGGCGTAAAATAATTTTTGTCCGAAGTACTTCACAAGGTTAACAGTGGTATCACTCTGGCCTGTTATTTTGAATTTAATATCTTGAGCATTAACAGTGTAAGATCCTATTAGCAAGATGATTATCAACAATGATTTCATAAAATGTGTCTATTTAAAGTTTAAAAATACAACGTTAAGGCGATAAAAGTACATGATAGCGCCCGATTAACAACTGATTGACGTTGAATCTTTTTTTTTAGATGCTCGAAGCACATCGGATTAACAATTCTTTAACGTTTAGTATTCTTTATAGATTCCTTTTTTGGCTGTAAGGAAACTCGAGAGGGTAAATAAAGTGAAGGCTAAGAACAAGGCTGCCATGCTCCAAAATGTAATTTCGGTATCAATATACAACCCGCCCTCCTTGAACGTTTTATCGAGAAAGTGTTTAAAGATTAGGAAGGAAATCATTCCCATTCCCATCACGACGCCAAAGACCATTACGAAGTAGACAAAGAATTGTCGAATCACATTGCCAGGATGGTATCCTATTCTGAGAAGGGTACGAACCTCATAAGCATTTTTAGACATCAACAACTGCATATATTGGATCAAAACAAGTCCAGAAAGAAAAACTGCGATTACTGAAATACAAAGAACAATGAAAAATAAAGTTCCAACCATACTTTTTAGACGGCCAACAATCATCTGTGACTCTCTTGTTTCAAGGCCGTTTTCAGTTAGCATTTCTTCCACCAAACCAAATTCGCTCTCTTTTCCAGAGATCATGATTTGTGTTATTTTCTTTTCTTCCTCTAATGAGAAGTTGGCATTTCCGTATTCCATAAATGATGCAGGAACGAGAACCGCAGAAACTTCACTTGTAAAACCTACAATATGAACATCAAACCACTCTTGCTTTTTTTCTTCATTGGAAATCATGAATTTAAACCCAGCCTTCATTGCCAATTCATCAGAAACTTGCGGTAATCCACTAGAAGCGGCAAAAGTATTGAGCATTACAACAAAATCCCTTGGCATAATTATAGGAACTGATTTGTCGCCTTTTTCCCATTGCCAATTTTTAGAATCCATTTTCAAGAAAGCTTCATCAACTGTTTGAATAAAGAGGTTTGTCTTAAATTCTGGAATTCGTTTGTCCGCAGTTTCAAACCAAAGGTTAAAGTTATTTGTCAAAATGGGTTTAACATCCATAATGAAAGGCATTGCCTTTATTCTGTCGATCTCCTTCTGGCTAAAATCCGTTTTGGACATTCCGAATGTTGTCGATGTCGTTACCTTTTTCTGAACGATTATCGTATTTGGACCAAGAATCTCTGTTCCTTCTCCAAATTCATTGACTTTGATTAAGTAATGAATTGAAGTAATTAAAAATGTAATTCCGAGGAAAGCACCAACCATTGCTATGATTAGTTGCTTTCGGTCTTGATTTTTGAAAAGCAATTTTCTCAACATAGCTACAGTTTTAGTTCTTGATCAAATTCATATCCATGAGAGCTTCCCAAAGACGTCAATACGAATCCTGAATTCTGTTCAATCGTTCTTTCATGGATCATTTTTAAACAACGATCAGCATTGTCAATATCTAGATGTGAAAAGGGTTCGTCCATAATCAACCATTCGTATGGTTGAGCCAATGAACGGATAATTGCAACACGCTGTTTCTGTCCCATTGATAACAATCCGCATTCCTGATGCCATTTGTCTTCAATTTCTAAGCGTTCCATCATCTGGAACATTTCGACTTCTGTAAAGGTATCTGTAATACTGTTTTTTAGAATAAGATTTTCTTGAACAGTCAATTTCGGAAACAACTGTAAGTCTTGAAAAATTACAGAAATTTTTGATTGACGAACTGTTGTCCATTCATTTGGACCAAAGGTTTTGATATTCACGTCATCGTAGAACAATTCTCCAGTATAATCTTGTCGTAAACCAAAAATGGTTGTTGCAAAAGTTGACTTTCCTTTTCCACTCGAAGCGTTTAAAAGAATGCGTCTTCCGGCGATGAGTTCTACTTTATTTCCCCAAATACTGTCGGCCCCATGTTGAATGGAGGCTAGGGGAGTGGGCATAATATGATCGAGAGTTATATTCATGCAATGGTTTTCACTTTCATTTTCAATAATCGTTCCAATTTTGGTGGGTCTATCGATTACTTTCAAAATAATTTATCACTGCATTCAGCATGTCATTTTCCGCTCCATGGTTAATCCATTGAGATTCAGGATGCCTCCTAAACCACGTCAATTGCCGCTTGGCATACCGGCGCGAGTTTTGTTTTATTTTTTCGACAGCCTCTTCCAGTGTTGAATGCCCGTCAAGATAAGTAAATAGTTCTTTGTATCCAACGGTATTCAAAGATGAAAGATGTCGTTGACTTTGAACAGATTGAACTTCCTCAAGTAGACCGTTTTCCATCATTATATCCACCCGTCGATTGATTCTATCATAAAGTACCGGTCGATCGTGATCCAATACAATGCGGTGCACTTTAAAAGGGCGTGACGCCGGCTTCTGTTTTCTTAAATCAGAGAACTTCTCTCCTGTCAATCGAATGACTTCAATGGCGCGTTCAATGCGCATTGCGTTACTTTTATCGACCTGCTCGTAATATTCTGGATCGGATTCCATTAACTCTACCAAAAGAGGTTCTAGTCCATTTTCCTCCAGTTCTTTTTGAATTTGCAATTTGACTCCAGGAGAATTTGGAATATTATCCAATCCAATGCAAAGCGCGTCAATGAACATTCCCGATCCACCGACTAAAACAGCTACATCTTTTGTTTTGAATTCTTCTTTCAGAAGGTTTAAGGCTTCTTCTTCAAACTGATAAGATGTTATTTCATCCTCGATCGAATGTGAATCGATGAAATGATGCGGGATTCCGTCTTGTTCTTCAATAGAAGGTTTTGCAGTTCCAATGGAAAGCTCTTTGTAAAATTGACGTGAATCTGCAGAAACTATACACGTGTTAAAGTGCTTCGCTACGGCAATACTCAAGCTTGTTTTACCGCTTGCTGTTGGTCCTGATATTACAATGAGATGTTTGATGCGGTGAAGGTAATTTTTAATTCGAAGTTATGAGTTATGAAATAGAAGTTATGAGTTATGAATTATTATTGTTGGGCTTGCCTTTCCCAATGGTACCTCACGTTTTCATGACTCAATTCATCTTCATATTGACCTTTTTTATTTAGAATTATCAATTACCAGTTATCAATTGGGAAGGGCGTTTTTATTTTTTGAATTTAATAGAAACAAAAATTCCAAAGACTCCCATAATTACTACGATTACTCCAAACCACGCAAAGGATGAGCCTGGCAGAAAGAAAGGAATACTAGCGAGTAAAAATATAGCAGACAGAACTCCAAGGAGCATTCGGAAAGTCGTTTTTCGTTTAAGAATTACAACGATTGCAAAAATGAGTTGCACAACGAAGAAGCTAATCAGAACAAGCATGTAGATGTACATGATCTTATCCAATACAGAATCGACTCCTGTGTTGATTACGCGGCCGTTTAAGGTGGTCTGGTTACTAAGTAATGGTATTAGATTCATTGCGTTTAATTAGTAGCGTTTCTTTATTTGATATAAGAAATATACAAATTCATTGCCAAACCTGCGATAAACAAAAAAGGTGAATTGATATAAACGTCTTTCCAAGCACTAAGTGTCAATAGATAAATGACAGGAACTAAAAGGATTGTACAGAATAATACCTCGAAATTTAATTTGAGTCATTCTGCTTGGTGAATGAAATTTAAATCAATATTGCGTCGCCCATTCCATATACCTCGCCGTAACCTCGTGAATATATTTATAGGTTGTTGTTCCGCGCATCATACCGTTTCGTACGACTTCATCCTGATAATATTCTTGTTTCGACAGTTTAAGTAGCATTAGTTCTACATTGTCTTCCCACCTCAGATGATCGAGTCCATGCTTTTTAGCCAAACGAGAAGCATCTTGAATATGTCCGCGGCCTGCGTTGTAAGAGCCTAGAGCGAATTTTTTTCTTTCAAATGGATCGGGAACATTGCTCCAGAACTTTTCATCAGCCATTAATTTTTTGGCTCCACCCATAATTTGAGTTCCTGGTGAAGAGTCTGGGAAAACGCCATAATGTGGTCCTGTGTTTGGCATGAATTGCATCATACCGTAGGCGCCACCAAAAGACAAAGCTTCCGAATTGAATTTTGATTCTTGATAGGCAACAGCAGCAATCAATCGCCAATCCCAGCCGCTCATTTCACCTGCTTTCTTGAACAGTTCATCGTATTTGGAAATGTTTGTTCCATCCAATGTTGAATGATCCTTTTTGCGGTTGCGGGCCACGTGTGGCATTTCGAAATACTTACGCTTAATGTACCTATACGTAGATTTTTCTTTGAATTCTTTCAGCCATGCATCCAATTTTGCTTTCAATAAATGACTGGATTTTCGCATTCCAAAAGCCATTTTTTGTTTCACCGAAAGATCAAGACCTGTATAAATGTTTGGGAAAAACTGTTCATTGACTTGAGCTACGTTGTTCTCAGTAATCGTATAATCTATTAGACCTGTAGAAACCTGTTCAATGAGTTCTTCGCCGCCGACGTTTCCTTTTACCCCTTCAATATGAATTGTGCTCCCAATCTCTTCTTGAAGATGCTCAAGCCTTTGAAAGTAACTTGAGTTTTTCCAAACGTGCACTTCTTTTTCGGCAAGTTGAGACGGATCGCTAATTAAATCTGCTTTCCATTCCTCTTCTTTCATGTCTTCCCATCCATCAGGCTTTCGTTGAATTAGAACTTGTTGGGTTGTGATAAAGGGTTCAGAAAAATTAATGACTTTGTTTCGATCATTCGTAATGGTGTAATTGCAAGCAATTAAATCACCTTCGCCTCTATCGAGCATTACAATTAAGCTGTCGAGGTTTTTTACGATTTTCACATCAAGCGTTACGCCTAAGTTTTCCGCAAAGAGGTTGAGGAGTTCGTATTCGAATCCCATTTTTTTGCCCTTGTAAATGAAGTAGGAAGTTGTACTGTTCTCAGCTAGAACTGTCAATTTTCCTTTTTTGATTATTTCGGGTAGATCAATTGCAACACCCGGTCTTTCGAATGTTTCCTCGACTGGTATAACGACATCGTCTTTTTCCATAACACAGCCAGAAGCTGCAATTAGGACGATCGTTAGTAGTGAGGCCGATAAATATTTAGCCTTAGAAAAGCGCAATTTTTTAATCATCGTACCTAGCAAATTATGGCTTTTTTATTGGATAAGCTCCAAAATGGAGTTATAGTTTTCAACAATTGGAGCTAATTTTCCTTAAAATAGCTTTCAAAAAAGGGGATGGCATCGGACATAAACTTATTGAATGCCAGCTCGATAGATTCCTCTTGTTCAAGGAAGATATCAGGAGCTTTTGCCAGTGCATTTTCGAAGGATATTCTACGAGAAAGTCCAGAACAAGCTTGTGTTAACCCTGAATGGTTTCGGTATTCATACAACCAGTCAAACTCTTTCATTTTACGAATCATGAAATCGAATCGATCGGAGTACTGTTTAGGTGTTTCAAATTCTATTGCGTAAAAGTCATTTACGAACTCTTTCAAATCTTGATTGTGAAAGGAACTCCAGTTTCTAGCAAGTAGATGATCAAAATAGAGGTCTACGGCAATTCCTGAAATTTTCGGAAGGGGTTCGTACAATTCACGAAGTAATTCTAAAACAACAGGATGTGTGTCAATGTAATTGTCAATCGTTCTATGAAGTTTAACGCCGTCTTGAATTTTTTGCGGTAAATGAGAATAGTCCTTTCCTTTAACTGAATCACCAAGAAGATTGGCGTACATCAATTGCGGATCATTGTTCGAAAAAAAGAGGTGACCTAGAAAGTTCATATATCGACGGATGCGAAATGCGATTTTAGGTAAGGTGCAAAAAAAATCCCTCTCAGCTAAGCCAAGAGGGATGTTATTTTAATATTCATCTTCGTTAAAGAGAAAATCTTCTCGCGACGGATAGTCGGGCCAGATCTCTTCAATACTTTCGTATGTCTCACCTTCGTCCTCTAATGCTTGGAGATTTTCAACCACTTCAAGAGGCGCTCCATTCCTAATTGCAAAGTCAATTAACTCGTCTTTTGCTGCAGGCCATGGCGCATCTTCTAAATATGATGCTAATTCTAAAGTCCAGTACATAATCCTTTTACTTTATTGTTGTTTGGCGCAAATGTAATTTTTATTCTTTTAATTCCAAATTAACTAAACAGTTATTATTCGCGCTTCTCATTTATTAATACTACATCCTTGGTTTCCAGGGGATTTCATTCGCTTTTAAATCTAGCGATAGCTTTCTACTCAATACGAACATATAATCGCTTAGACGATTCAAGTATGTGAGGATTATAGATTCAATTTTTTCATTCTCATTTAGATCGACTACGATTCGTTCAGCGCGTCTGCAAACACAACGTGCAATATGGCAAAACGACACCGTGGTGTGCCCTCCAGGAAGAACGAAGCTTGTCATTGGCTCCAATGTTTCCTCCATTTCGTCGATCCAGTTTTCAAGATTTTCAATGTCTGAATCCTGCAATTGAGGCAATTTCATTTTAGTTCCCTTCGGATCTGTCGCCAAAAGAGACCCCATTGTGAATAAGCGATCTTGAATTTCAAGAAGTTGCTCCTTTTGAGCCTCTGTAATTGATTGGTCTCGGATTAATCCCAAATAAGAATTGAGTTCGTCAACAGTTCCATAAGCTTCAATTCGCATCGAGCTTTTCACAACTCGAGTTCCACCAATTAGTTGGGTTGTTCCTGAATCTCCTTTTTTTGTATAAACTTTCATTTCATTTCTGTTCTGCTTCTTCAATTAGTGCGTCACGTCTCGATTTTAAATCGACAACGCGGGCTTTTTTTCCTTGATTTCTTATGTTTTTTGCGGTTTCAGTATGATAATCGTGTCCATTTTCTAAGAAATCAATTTGGAAATTGAGCCATTCAATATCTTCAAAATCTCTTCCGAAATCTGACATCTCTTGTCGTAATTTTTTTGAAATACTTAAATAATCTGGTCGACCAAGGTAATCGTGATCGGCATCGCTCATTATTTCTTCGAGCAAGGTTACGGGCTTCACTTCAAATTTAGTTGCCATAATAATTTTCTTGATCACATTAATTTGAACATCTGAGTATCCAAATCGTGGCAACATTGATTCTGCTATTGTAGCGCCAAACTCCTCATTGCTGCGGTAATGACGGATGAAGCCTGAATCATGGAAAAGGACAGCCGTTCTCAATAAAATTAATTCCTCGCCTTTAACTCCTTCGAGGTTAGCATATCGAATTGCGGCCTTTTCAACATTTAATGTGTGCGGCAGATCATGGTACGATATAGACTCTGGGAGCAATGATTTAAGGCGGTTCAAAATATGTACGCGCATTTGATCAAAGTCCATAGAGGGAAGGTCACAGATACTTCTCAGTAAGCCATTCGCTGAAGTCCCTTCTCGATCCAAAGAGTATTGAGGTTTCATGTTGTCCAAATAGAACATCTCAATACTTCCACCTCGCTTGTGAATTTCAATTTCGCCACGTGAATGAGAATTAAAATACTTACTTACATTGTCCTCAATTGTCGATGTGACAGTGATATATCCTCGTTTGGATGCGTTTTCTGCTCGGGAAGCGATATTTACCGTGTCACCCCAAACATCGAAGCTGAATTTTGACGTTCCAATAATTCCAGCGACAAGCGGTCCCATGTGGAGTCCAATTCTTATTTCCCAGAAATCCTTTTTCATGGCAACAGCAATGTCTCGCTCTTTGCGCATGAATTCTCGAATTTCAATGGCAGCCAAACAAGCTCTCACTGCTGACTTTGGCTTATTCTCGGTGACTCCTGACAATGCCATATAAGCATCGCCGATTGTTTTTATCTTTTCTAAGTTGTACTTCTCAATGATCTCATCGAACTTGGTGAAATATTTTTCCAGTTTTCGAAGTAAACGCAATGGTTTAACCTTCTTCGCTTTGGACGAGAAATCCACGAAATCTGTAAATAAAACAACACCATTATCAACCCTTTTCGGTGAAAATTTATTGTTATTACTGAGTTCCTGTAAAATAGTGTCAGGAAAAATATTACTCAACAATTGACCAATCCGCTGGTCTTTGTAGAACAACGATTTGTACACATCAATTTTAGATCGAACCAAATTTGGACTGAACGGGAAGGTCAAATAATCAACCGCCCCTTGATTCATGCCGCGGACAAGTTTCACTCCAGGACGGTCATCCTTTGTAATAATGATGATGTAATTGTTCTTGAAAATACTCGTGTCATGAATAGAAGATATATTCGACAAGCCATCTTCAGATTCATCAATATTGATCAAGTAAATTCCAATTTCCTTTTTCTCAATGATCGGCAAAGCGTCTTTGATCGTTTCGGCAAGTAGAACATTATTTCCACCGCCAGAAAGGATTTCCTTCAGTCCAATTCGAACTTTAGGGTCGGAGTCAATAATCAATATGTTAATAAATCTTTCCACTAAAACTGAATATCATTGATTGAAACTGGAGAATTACTAAGATCTAATATACGTTGAATTACTGCATCAACCGCGGCGTCTGGACAGGAAGCACCTGATGTTATAATTATTCTTGTTTTTTCCTTATTAGGTAAGAACGTAGAATGTTCTTCAATATTCTTTGAATGAATGTTGAACGATCGAATTTGATCTGAATCAATTATTTCATCCTTCGTTTTTATAAAATACGTTTTAAATTTAGGTTCTAGCAATTCAACCAAATGCGTCGTATTGCTGCTGTTGTAACCTCCAACAACGATGGCTAAATCAGCTTCAACCTTTAATAATTCAATGGTTGCAGATTGATTGTCATTCGTTGCATAGCACAATGTATCTCGGTTGTCGGCAAAATGTGCTTTGAGGAATTCATTGCCGTGCTTTTCAACCATTGTATTTTTCAGAAAGTCGGCAATGTCTTGCGTTTCAGTTGCTAACATCGTGGTTTGATTCACAACACCGATTTTATTCAAGTCTTTTTCTGGATCAAATCCATCGGAGACCTTTCCTTTGAAAATACTCAAGAATTCAGATTCTGGAATTTTTCCAAGAATGAAGTTGGCAATTATTCCCGCTTCATTCATGTCTTTAATTACGATTGAAGGAGAATTTTCTTTACTGTGCGAAAATGTCGCTTTTGTTTCCTCGTGGCTGCTCTTTCCATGAATAATAATCGTATGATCACTTTTCCCGAGAGACGCTGAGCGGTTCCATACTTTTTCTACGAAAGGACACGTCGTATTGTATTTGGCAATGTCAACGCCTTTGTCAATCAGTAATTTTTCCGTTTCAATTGTCGTTCCAAAAGCTGGAATAATCACAATGTCGTCAGAATGAATGGTATCCCAATCGAGCAATTGATTCCCTTCTGTATCTTGAATAAACTTCAATCCTTGATCCAATAAATCTTGATTGACTTCTGGATTGTGAATCATCTGACTGAGTAAATAAATATTCTTGTCAGGATTCTCAGTAATTGCTTTGTATGATTTTTCAATTGCATTTTCAACGCCGTAACAAAAGCCAAAATGTCGACTAATGATGAATTCAATATTTCCAAAATCAAGAGCGCTTGGCGAGAAATCCTTTTTACGCGGATCTTCTAGCTTTCTTTTCGCTTTGACTTTGCTAATTATAGGTGAGTTGTAATGCTCTGGGATATCGAATTTCTTCATGTATATCAAAAATAAGAAAAGGAATAAGAATCAGGCGGTACTCAGGCTTTAAAATTGAGGCATCTCAATTTTGTACAATTTCGGAAGTTTTGAATTCTCTTTTGTGTTTGTAGGTTATAGTGAATCAAAACGATTGTCTAAGAAGTGACCATGGTTAGTATTTAAAAAGAAGAAAGCCATCTCTGCAATTTGCAAAGATGGCTTGGGATCAATTAGTTAAATCAACTAAAAGCTTTTAAAGAACAACGTTCTGATCTTTGTTGAATTTCACTTCGTATTTCATTTCAAGGTCTTTCTTACCTTTTGCTTTAAGGTTGAACGACCATTCAACGATTCCTGTTCGTTTGTCCAAGACACCTTTCGATAATTCCAATGCTTCGATTTCAATATCGGCGTTTTGAGTTACTGGAATTTGATCCTGAACGATTAATTCAATATTCGACGATTTCAAATTCTTCACTTCGATCGCATAAGCGTATGTTTTCTCCATTTTGGTTCCGACAACCTTGTCTTTTGATTCGTGCTTAAGAAGTGTTCGCTTAACGATAATGTTCGGATCTTTCCCCATGCTTAAGCTCAGCGTGTCATCCATTGTTGTGGGGTCTAAATACGTTTCGCCGATATAACTTCCGTCAAAGAAAATGTTTGCTTTTGCTGGAACCAATTGCAATTCATCCAGTTTGGATAATTGAGCAACAAGGTAAACCGATTGATCGTATTTAGGAACCGTGTAATATTTGAATTCCGCATTTAAATCTTCGTTTTTCACGAGAACCATGTGTTTTTGACCGTTGGATTCAATAGAGTAAGGGAGGTCAATTCTGAATTCAGCGGAAATTACGTGGTCTATAACCTCTGTGAATTGATTGGAGAATATCGCTTTCGTTTCTGCATCTTCCATCGCAGTTGCCCCTGGTGACGATGTTGGTTGGTTGTATCCATAAGCTTCCGCTTTCTTTTTCAAACGATTTTCGTCTTTTCCTTTGTTTTGTTCATCCCGTTCGATTCCTGAATAGTTTGAATAACTTCTGAAATCAACATACCAAGGATGCAGTTCTGGCTTCATTTTGTTTTGGTATGGATTGTTTGTCGAAATTGTCAAACGAATATCCGACCAGTCAATTCCAGTGTTTTGAAAGACTTGCGCTTTATAGTTCAAGTTTACTTTCCCTGTGTTCATGTCGCTTCTCAAATCGTATAGCGGAGTCCATCCTGCATTGGATACGAGGTATGAAACATCAATTTTCCCGTTGACAGATGCGTCCGATTTTAAAGTGATCGTAATGCGATGTGAAGGTCCTTTTGGTTTGTTGGCCAAATCCGCGTTGTTTTGATAATTGCGTAAATCAATCAATCTCGTGTTCATTCCCGATCGTTTTGAAACGCCTTTGTTCTTCTTGCGGTTCAGAACTTGCAGCTTTTTGTTTATTTCCATCATCTTAACAGTGTAATAATCGATCGCTTGCTGAAGTAACTGAATGGAATCGTTTACTTTCCCTTGACCTCTGATTGCGCCATTGTTTGCAAGGATATTTTTCGTCGCTACCAATACATCAATTTCGTCTTGATAGGTCAGAATTTCATAATCCATTCCTTGAATAGAATCTTCTAAAAGACCAATGTTTTTGCGAATTTTCAAAGGCAAACCGCCCAATTCCAATTTCGCTGGTTCAGGATAAAACAAACTGTATTTTGAATCGAGAATAATAACTTGCCCGCTCGCATTTACTTGAAGGCTATTGGCATCAATTTTAGGACTAACTCCTTCAATTACTATTTGTGTGACTCCTTTGCTAACGTTGTAATTTGCACTTCGATAGACCTGCGCTCCTTGTGAGAAAACGGTGACTTTAGAGATTGTTGATTTGACGATTTTGTCGTCTAATGCGTTCGAGTTGGCTGTAACCAAAAGAATGCAAAGTAGGGCAATTATCTTTTTCATGATTCGTGTTTTTATCCAGTACATTTTGAGAGTTCATTGGTTCAGAAAAATGTTAAAATATTGGATCTTTCACAAAAGAAATGAATCGAAATGGACTACTATTGTTACCTATTGTTGTTTCCCTCATTTTATGGCATTGCCGTCAATTACTTCTCTGATTTTCAATTGTTTGATTTGTTAGTTGTGTTTGCAATAGGTATTAATATTTTTAGTAATATTGCGCCTAATTAAATAACTACACTACTATGAAAAAAGCATTTTTATTATTTGCTGTCATGATGACCATGACAATTGGGGCAATCGCTCAAAACGGAAACGGAAACAATCAAATGATTAATAAAGCGCGAGTTGCGGCGAATCAAGCGGGATGCTTTTCTGGTTGGAACGGGCAAGTTAGCGCTCAAGTTACAGTTGTTTCTTCTTGTTTCGCAGGCGGATTTGTTACAGAAGTTTTGTTTGTGCCTGTTTGTCACGGACCTGGTTGTGATACTGTAAGATTGGCTCCTTTAGCGAAAGTTACTTTTTACTGCACTGACGATGTTGTTGGTTCTGTAGAGTGTCTATAGTCGTTAGAGCTTAAGACAATCCCGACATTCTACGACTCTTTAAAGAGTTCAGGAGTGTCGGGATTTTTTTTGCCTGATATTTTCTAAATTGATCGTTCCCAGTTAATTGATGTTAAATCCAATTTAGAATTCTCCAAAGCGATTACTTTAGGCTAAATATGAAATTATTTCGCAAGCCTTTCAGATCAAATTTTACTAAGAAGTTCTTCTTTCGCTTTAGCCTGCTATTTTTTGGTTTGCCTTTCTTGATTTTAGTTTGGGCGAATATTAAAGTCGAAATCGCGAGTGAAGCTTATGTAACATCTGACATTGATAAATTACCAAACGTCAAGGTTGGGATTGTTCCGGGGACGAAGAAAATGCTGGGAAGCGGTTATGTGAATCAATATTTTCAATTTAGAATTGATGCAGCCGTAAAGCTTTATGAGGCAGGTAAAGTCAAGCATTTTTTGGTGAGTGGAGACAATAGCACCAAAGATTACAATGAGGCTGAGGACATGAAAATCTCATTGGTTGAAGCAGGAGTTCCAGATTCTATAATCACTTTGGATTACGCTGGTTTTGATACGTACGATTCAATGATTCGAGCGCGAGAAGTCTTTGGACAGGATCGTTTTATTGTGATTTCACAAGAATTCCAAAACGAAAGAGCGGTTTATATCGCAAGAAGTTTTGGGATTGAGGCCTATGGATATAATGCACAGAATGTTAGTTCTTACGGAGGTGTAAAAACGAAAGGCCGCGAATTCTTTGCTCGGGGAAAGGCATTTGTCGAAGTGTTGTTTGGAGTTCAACCGACTTATTTAGGGGGTAAGATTTTGATTCCTTAGAGGTCTTAATATCCCTAATTCGTACTCCTTTTTCGAATTTTCAATTGTTTGTGTTGAAATAAGTAGTATTCATACATCCTTTGTGCCATTGTGTTATCTAATTTTCGCACTTAAATATCTAGCCGAATAATTATGCGCGCACAATTAAATGTAAAGCTTTTACGTTTAAATCATAAGTCGCATATCTCCCCATGAATGAAAATAAAACCTAGTTCATGATCAAGGCGCAAGAACTGATTTTTAACATTTATCTCTAGCCTATGTATTTCAAAATTCTCTTGTCACTCAGTGCAGTGATGTTTGTCTTTGCATCCTGTAAAAAAAACAATGGTATAACAGAAGATGTAACTCTGGTCACACTTCAGTTGAATAATAATGTATTTCCTTCACCCAATATTCCAGCTGATAACCCATTGACTGTTGAGAAAATTACATTGGGTAAACGATTGTTTTACGACCCTTTACTTTCGTTGGATAATAGTGTAAGTTGTTCGAGTTGCCACAATCAAAATGATGCGTTTTCAGATGAAAATCAATTTTCGGCTGGTGTAAATGGAGCTGAGGGAGGACGTCAAGGAATGGCAATTTTCAATCTCGCGTTTCATCAAAGCGGTTTCTTTTGGGATGGACGCGCTGCAACGTTGAGAGAACAGGCTTTGGGGCCAATAGAGAATCCTTTGGAAATGAATGAAACATTGGAAAATGTAGCCTTGAAATTAAATCAAGATGCAGACTATGTTGCTCAATTTGCAGTTGCTTTTGGAGATCAGAATATAACTTCTGAACGAATAGGTTTGGCTTTGGAGAATTTCATGTTTTCAATCGTCTCGGACAATTCGAAGTTTGATCAATTCCAGGCTGAAAATGCGCAGTTAACGGCAAGTGAAGAACGAGGTAGAGTTTTATTCTTTGGTCAAGGTGGCCCAGGTGCAGCTCCACCAGGAGGAGGACCTGGGGGAAATGGTAGTTGTGTGCAATGCCACGGCGGACCAAACTTTGATAACGCACGCTTTTCTAATATTGGATTGGATTCGGATGCAAATATTTCAGACATAGGTCGACAAGCAGTTACGGGAAACCCGAATGATCGCGGTAAGTTTAAGACTGTTTCGTTGAGAAATATAGCAGTTTCAGCACCATACATGCACGATGGTAGATTCTCAACATTGAATGCTGTATTGAATCATTATAACAATGGAATAGAGCAAAGTGAAACTTTAGATCCTCGATTGCAGAATGCAGCGGAGAATGGAATGGGACTGAATCAGCAAGATCGAGCTGATATTATAAGCTTTCTGAACACATTGACGGACTTTACATATCTTAATAACCCCGATTATTCGGCTCCTTGAGGGGAGGTCTATATATAGAAAGGAGGCCAATTGGTCTCCTTTTTTTTATTTCAAATTTTCTTGAAAGTGTATCAGAATGTTTTATTCTTAAAAGCTTAAAATGGAGTTCAAGCTGCTAGTATTAAGGTTGTTAAATCAACTCCTTAATCTCTCCAATAATTCGATTTGCTAGATCATTCGCAGCATCAAGTGATTTACTCTCCGAATAGATTCTGATAATTGGTTCCGTATTGCTTTTTCGCAAGTGCACCCATTCTTTACCAATGTAGATTTTAACACCATCTGTTGAATCTACTTCTTCGTTGGCATACTTCTTCGCCATTTGAGAAAGTACGTTGTCAACATCAATTTCAGGAGTTAGTTGAATCTTGTTCTTTGAAATCGTGTATTTTGGATAGCTGTCTCTCAATTCAGATACTTTCATTTTCTTTTCGGCAAGAAGCGATAAGAACAGTGCGATTCCAACCAAAGAATCACGCCCGTAATGAAGTTCAGGATAAATAACACCGCCATTTCCTTCGCCTCCGATAACAGCGTTCTCCGCTTTCATCTTTGTAACAACGTTTACTTCACCTACGGCGGACGCATGATATGTTTGTCCAATTGCCTCAGTAACGTCTCTTAGAGCTCTTGTAGACGATAGATTTGAAACTGTGCTACCTGGCGTTTTACTCAATACGTAATCCGCAACAGCAACAAGTGTGTATTCTTCACCAAACATTGATCCGTCTTCACAAACCATTGCCAATCGATCAACATCTGGATCAACAGTGAAACCTACATCTGCGCCTGTTTCTTTAATCTTCGCCGAAAGATCATGTAAATGCTCAGGAAGTGGTTCTGGATTGTGCGGAAACTCACCCGTTGGGTCACAGTATAATTTTGTAATGTTCTTTACGCCTAAAGCTTCCAACATTGCAGGAACAAATATTCCTCCAGTAGAGTTTACAGCGTCAACAACGACAGAGAAATCGGCTGCTGCGATTGCTTCTCTATTGATCACAGGAAGCGCTAAAATCGCATCGATGTGCTTTTGTAAATAAGAATCGTCATTTGTTACTTGACCCAAGTCATCCACTTCGGCGAAATCAAAATCTTCATTGTCTGCAATGGACAATACAAGTTCTCCATCACTTCCAGTAATGAACTCACCTTCCTCATTCAATAATTTAAGGGCGTTCCATTGTTTTGGATTGTGGCTTGCCGTTAGGATAATTCCACCTTGAGCGCCTTCCAATGGAACAGCAACTTCAACAGTTGGAGTAGTGGAGAGGCCCAAATTAATTACATCGATCCCAAGTCCAACCAAAGTTGAAGAAACAAGATCAGAAACCATTTGTCCAGAAATACGAGCATCTCGACCGATGACCACCTTAACTTTGGCGCCTGAGTTGCGTCGAATTAACCATGTTCCGTAAGCTGCTGCAAATTTAACTGCGTCAAGGGGCGTTAGTCCTTCGTTCACTTTCCCTCCGATGGTTCCGCGAATTCCTGAGATAGATTTTATTAAAGTCATGTTAGAATGATTTTTTCAGCGCGATCATTTTCATGCAAGCAATGGCGCATTCAATTCCTTTATTCCCGTGTTTTCCTCCCGAACGATCAATCGATTGTTGCAAGGTGTTGTCTGTGAGAAGACAAAACGAAACGGGGATATTGTATTTAAGATTAATGTCTTTTATTCCTTGAGTGGCTCCGTCACAAACAAAATCGAAATGTTTTGTTTCGCCTTGAATAACCGTTCCGATAGCTACCACGCCGTCAATATTTCCGCTTTCGCACATGAATTGACATCCCAGTGGAAGTTCGAAAGCACCAGGTACGAAACGCACGATGATATTTTCTTCTTTCACTCCGTTATCGGTTAGGGCTTGTTTTGCGCCTTTCAATAAGTTAAGTGTTATGTTTTCGTTCCATTCAGAAACAACAATGCCGATCGTGAAATCGGCACCGCTTGGAATAAATTCTTTATTGTATTCTGACAAATTACGACCTTCAGTAGCCATACTTTATTTTATTTAGTTTTCTTACTCTTCGCTCTAGCGTAGAATTTATCGATACTATTCGTTTGAGCAAATTGAGGATACTCATCTTTAATTCGCTTGTAACTCTTTGCTGCCATTTTGAAATCTTTCACTTGTTCAGCACAAAGTCCAGCTTTCTTTAGATAGAACGGAGTCGTGAAATCATTATCGATAGTATTTGCTACTTCCAAATAAAGATTTGCTGCTTCTGTGTATTTTCCCATTTCAGAAAGACAATCCGCTTTAAGTCCAATCGCCATCAAAGCAACATATGTGTCTTCAACGTCAACTCCTTCTAAATCTTCGATTGCTTTTTTGTATTCCCCTTTGTTCATCAATTGACGCGCATAAACGAATTGAGCGATCTCTCCACCAATGTATCCGTCGTACTTTTCTTTGATTGGTTTCAATGTTGCCAACGCTGCATCAGTAGAATCAGCAACGGCAAGGTTTAATCCTGGCCAGTACTTATCTTTCGACTCTTCATTGGTCGGATACCAAATAAATTGAAGGTATATAAAGTAGCCTAAAGCCACTACTGCTGCGCCACCAATAATCATTGTGACTAATCTAAGCTTCTTATTCGTCTTAAATTGATTCCGTAATTCTTCCCCTGATAAGTTTTCTAACATTCTACTAAATTAAGCGGAGCAAAAATAAGTTTTTTTTTCGATAAAGAGTTACGACTTGATAGAAGTTATTGAACAAAATCGACTAATTTTGTTTTGATGCATCTAGAGAACTTACATCTCATCAATTTTAAAAATTACGAAGAAGCCGAAATTCAGTTGTCTGACGGCATCAATTGCTTCGTAGGAAACAATGGCGCGGGGAAAACTAATATCCTTGATGCTGTTCACTATTTGAGTATTTGTAAGTCATACATGAATGTTATTGACAAACAAAATATTCGTTTCGATCAACCTTTTTTTTCAATTCAAGGACAATGGCATAAGGATGATGCAAAAATTGCAATTCATTGTGCAGTTAAAATTGGTTCGAAAAAGATTTTTAAGAGAAATAAGAAGGAATACGAAAAACTTGCGGATCATATTGGTCAATTTCCGGCTGTAATGATTTCGCCTTACGATAGAGATTTAATTTCTGAAGGAAGTGAGTTGAGAAGAAGATGGATGGATGGGATTATTTCTCAATTTGATAGACGCTATCTCGAATCCATTCAGAAATACGCAAAGGTGGTTGCACAAAGGAATGCCTTATTGAAAAACATGGCTGAGCATCGTATGTTTGATCGTGAATCCATTGAGATTTGGGACCACCAAATGATTGAGCTTGGACTTGATATCTTTGAGAAAAGAAAGTCCTTCTTAAATGAATTTATTCCGGTTTTTCAAAAGCATTACGACGCAATCGGGCACGCCAACGAAGAGGTGCATTTGGTCTATAAGTCACAATTGTCAGAGGCACCTTTTGTAGACCTGCTCAAGCAGTACGAGAAAAGGGATGCATACACGCGTTATTCGAACGTAGGCGTGCATCGCGATGATTTGGTTTTTCAAATTAAAGGCCATCCTGTAAAGAAATTTGGTTCACAAGGACAACAGAAGTCGTTTATAATTGCTCTTCGATTGGCGCAATACGAATGGTTGAAAAGTCATTTAAATACGCAACCTGTTTTGCTCCTTGACGATATTTTCGATAAATTAGACCATACAAGAGTAGAACGGTTGATGAAATTGGTCAGTGATCAGTTTTTTGGACAAGTACTTGTTACGGATACAGACCTCGAAAGGGTAGAAAAGATCTTCTCTGAAAGTAATCTCGAATGCAAAGTCTTCCAAGTTGAAGAAGGTATTGTGAGTGAACTTGGAGTTAAATTGACATTGAATGAGTGATTTAAAACGTACATCGACTGAGGCTCCTTTAAAGGAAGTGCTCGACCGTTGGCTTAAAGCTTATGGTTATGAAGGCAAGATGAAAGAAATCGAAATTATCGAGTCTTGGCCTGAAATGATGGGAACGGCTGTCGCTCATAGAACGAAAGACATCTATATCAAGAATAAGAAACTTTTTCTTAAAATGGAATCTGCAGTAATGCGAGATGAATTGTCACACGGAAAACAAGTGATTATTCAGCGAATTAATCAGCAGGCTGGCTTTGAGATGATTAATGATGTTTGGTTTGGGTAGATCAGTCGCAAGCTCCTTTTTTGGATGCTGGATCGCTTCGCTTTTGGATATTAGATTTTAGACTTTCCTCACTTTTGAATTGCATCAGAATTATTTGAACTCATTAAAAAGCAATCTAAGTCGGTCTTTAAATTTCCATTTTTCATATTCAAAAAGAATAAATGTTGCCACTAATATAAAGCAACCTTGGATAAAGAATGCGAGGCTAGGCATAAGATCATTTCCTTGGATGTAGAAATCCCAAATAAAATAGATTGTTGCCACAATAAATGGAGCCATCATGAGATAGAACATGATGCTGCGCTTGAGGTGTATATTCAATAAGCCTTCTTCTAAGTTATAAGAACCTTTAATTTTGAGGATAGATACAACAGAGCTGTTCAAATTTTTTTGATACGGTATAGAAGAATACAATCCATCAATGACCTCATTTGAAAGAGTCCCCTCAAATCGTTTTTTATCACTGTTCGCTCTAATTTCCCTCAGGACCTTCTTTAAGGTGTGCGAAGGTTCTTTAAACTCTAACAATTCAATGTCCAAATAAAACTTACGGTAAAGTCACTTCTTCTCTGCTTGAACTATACGCACTAAAGTATCCAAGTGCATCATTGTCCCAATTCGAAGTTGGGTTACCAGGAGCGGCAGAAGTTGATCCTCCTACAATGCTGGCTGCTTCGTTCAAGTAATTGTAGATTGCTTCATCAATTGACAATAACTCGAGGCCAACAACATCCATAGAATCTACCTGAGGACCACCAAACAATGGTCGTGACTGGTAATTCCCATCGGTCAATGCGTCATCTTGGGTAAAGCCTTCATTCAATCGATCAAATACGGTTCCATTGACAGTGAATCTCGCAGCGTAGAAGTTTACAGTATCCGCAGGGTCTAAGAAGTTTATGACCATTACAAATCCTTCGTCAAATCCAAATCCGCCTTCAAACCAATCGAATTCAATAGGATCCATAATTACAGGACTCGCCATTTTACTGATCGCTGTGTAAGAAATACCCTCTGCAACTACATTTAAGCTATACGTTGTGTTGAACTGAGGCGCATAATTCGATAGAATATAATCTCCGCTTGCTAAAAAAGGAACAGATTGACTCACTCCATTTTGATCAGTGATAGTCACCGTTGCATTGTCAACAGTTGGAACTGCTTCTGAACCGAAATAATTAACCGTTTTCGTTATTCTCACACGAACCGTGCTGTCTTCAGCAGCGTAATTTGATTCAATTACAATGGATGGGTTGGCAGAATTCAAATCGAGATCAATGTCTTTTTGACAAGAACTGAATGTCGCGACTGCAATAAGGATGTAGAATATATTTTTCATAATTACTTAATGTTAAAGTTCC
>JAWUWJ010000023.1:0-9014 GCA_034111925.1 Crocinitomicaceae bacterium | reverse complement strand
GAACAGGTTGTGTATTGCGCAATGCACACCACTCACAAAATTAGTATTAACATAAAAATAAACGAGATGAAAAAATTAATACCATTAATGACGTTTTGCGGCCTTTTTGCAGGAACGTCTATTGCACAAGTTAATCCGGCTATGGCACCGGATACTCCGATCTGGGGAGCCATTGAAAATACGGGAATTGCTATTGCACCACAATATCAATGGCAAGCAGTAGTGTATGATGACCCAGCAGGAGTCTACTATATTCAATGGCTTGACGCCGCTACTGGTGCCTTGTTGCATATGGACAAGCAGGAAGGGGCAAATCCAGATGTTGCGTATAATGCTAACGCACAATCGTGTGCAGTTGCATACGAAAATAGCGGAGGCATTTTTGTCGATGATTATTATACGACGCCCCCTTCACCATTTTACTCTCTAAATATGAACAATGGTGTTGCAGGTGGAATAAATCCAAACATTGACATTAATAGTTTGGGACAAGGTGTTTTAACTTGGGAAAATGGCGGTGGTGTCTTTATGTGTTCTTTTACGATGTTTCCATTTACACCAGGACCAACGACTTTTATTGCTTCTGGATCAATGCCAGATGTCGCTTTGATGGATAACGGACAAGATATTGTCTTAACGAATGTGCAAGGTGGTCAATTGATTATGCGAACTTACGATTTTCCAAGCTTAACTGGTGGCTCTGCAGTTCCATCGAGTCCACCAATTGTTGCATTAACATTAGGATTAGGCTTTGAATGGCCGCGTGTTCAATCGAACCGAAATAGCTTATTTGGAGGAGCTCCAGAATTGTACACAGTAGTAGCTCAAGACAGGATGTTTACTGGTACTTGTGATGTTCAGGCTTACTTCTATAGTGCTCCAGGTGTCATGGCAGGAAATGTTTTGGTGAACAACGGTGTTAATACATGTTTACCTAGTAACCCAAGACCTGTAGTTGCTTATGACCGTGACGAGGTTCATGTGGCATGGGCACAAGATTATATTTGCTCATTCGTGCCTCCGATCACCACGCCTGACCTAGATGTTTTGATGGTTCAGTTCGATTATTCTGGTGGGTATGCTACAGGCTTTGGTCCACTAATGTTTCAAGAAGTAAACAGCACCGTTGCGAATTTCACTTTTTCGGCAACATCTCTAAACACAGAGTATGACGGAAATTTTTTAATTACGCCAGGGAATTACTGTGAAGGGATCGTGTTCAATGATCCAGGAAAATTGTTCTGGAAGAAAAGAGATGCTTTTTTGCCATTCTTTAAAACGGGAGCTGCTTCAAATTATGCTGTCTCAATTGTGAAAGGGATAGATTCTGATGTGATTGAAGTAGAAATTGAATCAACGATTGACAGCGAAGTTGCACTCTCTGATGTGAATATGGAGTTTGTTCTGTATGATGCTATGGGACGTGTAATTGATGTTCCAACGGTAACTGAATCAGGAACGAGTTACTATATCGATGCCTCGCAATTGGGGAATGGAATTTACTTGTTGCATTACGAAATCAACGGTATTGCACAAGCAACACGCATCCCTCATTTCAAAAATTAGAGGAAGTATTGCTTTAAGTCTTTGGGCGCCTTTTCGATTGATTTCGGGAAGGCGCCTTCTTGTGTTCATTTTAGGGCGATTGGTTTCAATCAAGTTCAACTCAACGCGTTGTTCATTTGATTCTTTATCGCTGGGGTTGAGTAGTTTTTCATTTCACTCAATAAATCATCAATGTTATCCCTAACAATAAGTAGTTTTTCATCAATTTCTCTCAAAAACCCGCTGGTAACCATGGTTTGAATGAACGCGATAAGCGAGTCATAGTACCCTCCAATATTGAGAACACCAATTGGTTTGTTTTGTAAGCCAAGTTGAACCCATGTAAGTGTTTCAAAAAGCTCTTCAATTGTCCCGAAACCTCCCGGCAAGGCAATGATTCCATCGCCCAAATCATTCATCTTTGTTTTCCGTTCGTGCATAGATTTCACGATGATCAACTCCGTAAGGTTTTTATGCCCGATTTCTCTAGTCTGCAAGAATTCAGGTATCACACCAATTACTTCGCCTTTTTCACTCAAAGCGCCGTTGGCAACAGCTCCCATCATTCCTAAATCGGCACCGCCATACACCAACCCGATATTTTGTTTTGCAAGCGTTTTTCCAAGAGCGGTTGCTTGTTCAATATAAACGCTTTCCGTTCCTTCTCTTGCGCCACAAAAGACTGTAATTCTTTTCATTTTAAATTTTTTCGTTGAGGTTTTTAGGCTGGACATTAGAGGTTATTTGGCTCTGGAGTCTATGATGGATATCAACCAGAAACTCCAAACTCAATATAAACTAATCTATATTTGAACGAATAAAGCTTTCAAGTTCATTGCTATCCTGAAGCTTGATTAACTTTTCAATGTCTTTATTTTTCCCAATATCTTTTTTGTTGGTCGTATAGAATTGAATGACCGTTTCTGTGCCTGCTAAACTTGCTTTAAATGTGTCGTTGTCTTTTGCTTGTATCGCATATTTTGCCCATCCTCCCATGAAAAGGAACATGCATTCTCCACAATCCATATAGGTTACGATATTTGCTGAAAGTTCAACTGTAACGGTGGGGCTTCCCGTTAACCATGAGAGTAAAAAGGCGCTAACTTGTTTCCGAACTTCTGGTTTCTCAGTCGTGGGTGTGTTCGCAAGCCAATCAACCATAGCTACGATGTCTTCTTCGTATTGAGCGTAATCTTCTGGCTTTTCCAGTTTGTACGTTTTCTCTGTTGAAGTTCCTTCTTCTGATGAAGCTGCTTCTCCAAAAATCTCCTGTTGTAATTCTGGGCTTATCTTGACACCTTTGTCTTTGGCAAGGGTCATATGTTTTTTCGATTCTTCAAGATCATCGTTATAATAATGGATCAAGCCAACGAGATAATAAGCCTCTCCGATATAGTGAGAGTTTGACGCGATGTAAAGTTCCAACGCTTTGTTTGCATTTTCCAATGCCTTATCAAACTTTTCCTGTCGCATGTAAATATTAGCAGCTCCAAAATAACTTTCAGGATTTTCTGCAGATATTTTTTGCAGGATATCATATTGAGCGAGGGCTTTGTCAAGTTTTTCTTGAATTCCATAAACGACCGCGAGGTTTTGATGCGCCATCTCACCGTTCGGGTAAATTTCAATTGATTTATTATAACATTCAATCGCTTTCTCATACTCTCCCAAAGTACGGTAAACCCTTCCCAGGTTATCATACGCTTCCTCAAAACCAGGATCCGCTTTGATTGATTTGAGGTAGTATTTCACAGCATTTTTCGTGTCTTTATTTCGAGCGTAATCCGCAGCCATGTCATAATATTCACCTGCTTCCTTAGACTCAGTTCCGTCGTACATCCCTGTTTCCGTAGAAGTAATGTTATTTTGTGTGGTTTCGGTAGTTACAACGTCTTTCTCAATCACCTGAGAAAAAGAGACAAGGCTGGCCGTTAGAAATCCTAACGTTAAAAGTGATTTTATTTTCATGGTAGGTAGTATTTTGGATTTTCAAATTTGTCTATGGGAATTCCCTGAGACATGGTTAAATCAGGTGTTAAGATAAGAATACTTTGGGATCTGTGAGGATAATGCCTTCTTTGGATGGGTATAGAATGGTGTTATTAGGAATTGCTTCTTTGTGGATTTAACGCAGGTGTGCAAAACCTAAACTCAATACAAAACCTTTTTTGTATTGCTACTTTTTACCCGTTAACAAGAAAACGGGATAATTACCTGTTGGTTTAACCATGACGCTCGCAGTTTGAATCTTCAAGTCTCTAAATCCAGCATTTTCTGCAATTTTTAAGAATTCGTTCCTGTCAAATCCCAAATGAAAGAATCCTGTATCTTCTGTATGAAAAGATCCGTCTTCTGTGTCAATATCGGCGATTGCAATGGTTCCATTTTCGTGAAGTAATGTATAAAGCGTCTTGAAGATTTCTTCCACATTCTCGATGTGGTGCATCGTCATGGACGAAACAATAACGTCAAATTTTTGATTCAAGGTCGTTGTCGTTAAGTCCACCTCAAGGATGTGAAGTTTGCAATCGATCGCGTCCATTTTTGATTGTAAAACGCCATTCATGGATGAAGAAATATCGACCGCTGTGATTTCGCTAACGAATGGAGCAATTTGAGACAGTAACAATCCGGTTCCAGAGCCAAAATCCATAACATGCATCTCTTTTGAAAATGACAGTTTCGTTAATATGGATTTGCCAATGTTATCGACATTTTGAGTTCTGGTCTTTTGGGTATCGTATCCATCTGCCTTTTCTGCAAAATAATCTTTTGATTCTGTTGTCATGTTTACTCGTTTATTGCGGTGTTAAGTTTCTTTTCCCTAGCTCTATAGATGAAATAATAGAGGATAAAAAAGACGGTGAAAGTTACAACATAAACTTTAAGTCCGTTTTCATTGTAGGGGTGTCCATCATTAAATAACATTCCTCCAATTAGTGCAATCAACCAAATCATACCAGCACCGCTAAGTATCGTGTTTAAGGCATTTCTCTCTTTCGGTTTTAAAAAGCCATTGATGCAATAAGCTTGAAGTCCTGCAGGAGAAATTATGATCAATACGCTGGCAAATGGCCAATGCAGAACTCGAAATAAGAGCCCTATAATCAAAACGATTCCCCATATTATTATGGGTCTTGTTTTAAACAAGGTTTGATTTTTTTGGTCAACGATTTCTTGGTCTAAAATATCTTCTTCCATTCGATGACTGTGTAATTGGAATTAATGGTTCTAAGTTAAAAATAGATTATCAACGGGGATTTATTAACGGAAGCATAAACCCATAATTACCACTAATTGTTACGCTCTGCTTTCGAAGAGTCACTTTCTACAATGACAATTGCGTTTTGATCAGAATAGTTTACCTCAATACTGAGAGTGGTTTTCCAATTGTTTGTGGCTATGATTTTCCCATTTATGAAATCTAAATCTACAATAGGATTGATTTTATCAGAGGTGAAAACCCATAAAAGAGCATTTGTTTTTAAATCCAAACAGGCCACATATCCGTCTCCACCCCATGAACCTTCTCCGGCCATATATCTATGAGACCCGTGAATTTTGTTTAACCTTGAATGATAAAGATGGGTATAGTTGTCAAGTTCTTGTCCCAAGATTTCTTTAATATCTGTTTTTCGTTTTACGTCAAATATTAAGCGTCCTGAAGGGCTATCTATGACATTAAATTCTAGAACAGTTCCGTCATCAAAGATGACTCCATCTACGAGAGGGCATTTCTCTTCTTTCCACAATTCACTTATTGATGGTATCGCTGTCATTTTCTTCTAGCTATGACTATTCTTCCGATAAAAATTGCGACAAGCAAAAAGGCGATTCCAAGCGGGTAAATCCACACTGGGATACCTCCTGAATTCGGTTTACGCGGTTTTTTAGATGGATTGGAAATGTTTGCTTCAGAAGCGTCTGGAAGTGCAGAAAACTCGAGTTGATAAATACTATCCACCCATTTTTTGGTAGAGTCTGGAAGTTCCAAAATGGTGTACATGTTGTTGATGCGACTTACATTCTCCAGTTGGACACTTAACCAATAATCTTCTTCAATCTGATCTTCGTTTTTTTGTGCACTGTATTGGTTAATGTGCTTGGAACTTGGCTCATCGTAATACATTGCAGTGAAGGATGAATCTGGGTTGACACCATTTTCAATCCACGTCATTTCGTTTTTAGAGATTTCATTGACCCAACTATTTGCTGCTTGGATTTCCAGTTTGAGTACCTTTTCCAAATCCTTCAAGCTAATCACGGCATGCTCCAGTTCGATGGTGCCTTCTGAACCTGGTCTCCTGTGTTGTTCCGACATAAAGTTTCGTTCTATTTCCGATTTCGCTTTTTTCTTGTATGCATCAGAAACAATTTCATCTTTAGATAGCAATGCAGCCTTTAAATAGGCGCGGGAAGATAAATGTCCAGCTCCAGGATCGTCACCATTGTCGGCATTGCTCAATACATCTCCTAAAGCTTCGAGCAGAACAGGGGAGTTGTGGTTGGAAAACTTCATCATTCCTCCAATTCCTTTTACCGCCTTTGCAATTTCATTTTTGGCCGATCCAGTAAAGTGATTTTTCTTTAGGTAGTGGTAAAAATTATCGTTTTTCGTACCAAGCGGCAAGGTGTAGTTTCCAGAACCGTCTTTTTTGGAAATGATGTATTCTACTAAATGTTGCTGATAGACTTCTCTCCCGAAATGCGCATCTGGGTTGATTTCAATTGCCTTTTTAATGTACTCTAAACCTTTTTCCAATTGATTGGCATGAATATAACACGTTCCGAGGTTTGCATACGTTTTATAAAGTCCCGGTGATTTTTGTTCTTTTTCAAGCATGATTTCAATGCCCTTTTCAGGTTCTCCAACCTTGTTCAGTGCCCAAGCGAGATCGTTGTATAAATCCAAGCTGTCGGGATACATTTGAATCTTTTCTTGTCGATCATTCACCCGCCAATAATAAAAGGCCTGAGAATGCTGCAGAAACTTCCCCGTGATGAGTTCGTGTACCGTAGGAAACATTTGTTTCTCCATGGCAATTGTATCCGAATCCCAACCACATGGGAATATAAAAAAGAGATTGATCCAAACTAGAAGGGTTAATACAAATCGTTTGAGCATGTTGTTGGTTTTAAAGTAAATACAATTTAGGTGTTTAGAATGGATTTTTCGGGAAAAGGAATGGGAATTGAGGAATATTTGATGTCGAATTGTTAGCACTTTCTTTACCAGCCTGTAACTAATAAATTTCTAGCAGCGCCATTGCTACATTTTTGGTAGTTGGAATAGGCCAATGCTGCTCTTGATTGAATTTGTTCATTTGTTTCATTCTTCACATATCCAGAAATGGCGTCATGAACCGTGTAAGCTTCGGGGCACATTAATCCAGTTGTCCAAACCAAAGGATTTACATTTGCAGAAGTTAAAAGCGGAGAAAAATAATCTTTACTGTAGCAAGCCAAGACAATTAGATCTCTTTTTTTGTCATCTGCTTTATCAAATGTCTCGGTTAGTGTAAAATCCATAAGCCCATTGTGTCCGATGTAGGCAATTAAATCTGAATTACCAGAAATACCAATCTTTGTATCATTCACATGAATTGTGTCCTTTAATTGTCCACAACTACTATTTAAAAAATCAATTGTGCACTGTTTAATATGCTTTCCATTGTAAGCATCCGCGACCAAGTAATAATTTTTTGTTGCATGTTTAAACACAAGTCTTTCTAGAATAAGGCTATCAATTTTCTGAGATTTCATCAATTTCCATTCACTACTCTTTTTAAAAAAGGTGCGGATTCCATAACCACAACCCCAATACAAATTATTGTTTATGTCTTGTCCGTTTCCAATTTTTTCAGGTACTGGAACGATTCCTTGGTATTGATTGTCACACAATGCAACAAAAACATGAATCGTTTTAAATGAAGTGTCCGTATGAGGAATGTTTTTCAAACTATCTTCTTCTGATGATAAAGTATCCTCCTCATAATTTAAAGCATCGGAGCTTGTCAATTCTGATGTTTTACCGTTAGTTGTAGCCGATTTTGAGTTGCAACTCAAAATGAACAAAGAGCAGAAAAGTATGAGGATGATATTTTTATTCATAGTCGTTTTTTTAATTCTAACGTTCCAAAGCCAAGTAGTCGTAAGGACTATTTGCCACAATCTTATTTAAAGATAAAAATGAGTTTAATCCAAACTAAAACTGCCAATGCGACTCGTTTGAGCGTCTCAAAACGTTAAAGAAAATCCAATTTATACGTTTAGAATGGGTTTTAAGCGAAAAGTAACGGGAATTAGAGATTTTGTTTTGTGTGCTTTTTCTGGCGATCGTTATTCTTTGATGAATTTCGCGGTCTGGCTTCCATCAATTTGAATAAGATAGAACCCATTCGTTAAATCAGAAACGTTTAAAACCTTAGAGTCACTAACAATTTCCGATTGGATTACTTGCCCATAAACGTTATACAATTCAATTCTATGCTCCGAATTGTCTTGAAAATCAATCGTTAATTTGTCGGAGGCTGGGTTTGGATAAAGGTCAAAATCTCCAATCTGGTTCTCCGTTATTTGCAGTGCTGCCTGATTTTCATAAGCACCTATATCAGGGTTTCCTAAGTGCGCTATTCCTAAAATGTCTGAAGTCGGTGCGCCTGTCGAATTCCCTGAATTGATCAATGGGCTGGAATTTTGCAATTGAAGTCCATCATCTGCTGTGAGCCAGCAAGCATCGGCGCCTAGAGCATTTAAGATATCTACAAATTGAGGATTTGTGTTTAAGTTTCCAGTTCCCGAACCGGAGATTATATGCGGCGCACTTTGTCCAGCCATATCAATATCGGAATACGTGGCGATAACTTCGGCTCCGACACCTCTAATGTAAAACTGCTGGCCTTCTCCTGTTGCTGTGTTGTTCCAAACTGCACAATTTTGAAGTGTAACGGTGCATGAGCCGGAAGAAGTGGTTTCGTTTTCGTCTAAATTTTCCGCGATAAACGCTCCGCCATAGCCATTCATAGCTGTGTTGTTTGCAAACACGCAATTGATTAGCACGGGATGGGAATTTCCGCCTGCGTTTCCTCCCCAAGCATACATAGCACCAACATTTGTTGCCGATGTATTTGCATAAAAAATTGAATTAATGATCGTTGGACTAGCGTTTCCTCCAACACCATAACTATCCATTCCGCCAGCTTCAATATAGGCGTGGTTTTGATGAAATATTCAATTGATAAATGTGGGTTCTGTTGTGCCGTTGTTGTATCCATTGTTAAAAGCTCCTTCTCCCCATGAAGCAAAATTATCAGTGAGAATGCAATTCCGAATGGTCGGGTGGCAAAACCCTGCCGCACCAAACCCATGATTGTAAATCCCACCGCCAAGTCCATTTCCGGAATTTGAGGGTGTGCGGTCATCGTTTCCACCGCTAATTACAAAACCGTCTAAAATCGCTGTAGAGTCGA
>JAWUWJ010000022.1:0-23757 GCA_034111925.1 Crocinitomicaceae bacterium | reverse complement strand
TATTAATCCTTGTAATCGTTTCTTTTTAGTCGTGCTTCAACTTCCTTCATGTTCTCCATTTTCTTCTTCTTACGCGTCTTAATGGCTGTTTTCGTGAAGTACTTATGCATTTTAAGGAAGCCTACCTGAATCTCATCCCATTGGCGATCACTATTGATTTTTCCATGCTCGCGCAACTCCAGTCGAAGTTTGTCTGCAATTTGATGGAAATCACTTCGTCCTAAGTAATCTAAATCCGCGTCACAGATTATTTCTTCCAGATGATTTTTTGGCGTATGAGGGATTTTAGTGACAAATATTAAGTCCTTAATCTTATTGATGTGTTCATCCGTGTATCCATACTTTGGAAGTATTTCTCCTGCCAAACGCGCTCCAATTGGTTCATTGTTGTCGTATTCCTCAATAAACCCTGCGTCGTGATAAGTAGCCGCGGATTTCAATAAGAACAAGCCTTCATCCGTTACGTTTTCCGATAAGGCAATTTTTTCAACTGCATTTACGACATCTGCTGAATGCGCAATACTATGATAATGCAGCGCTTTGGATAAGTGTTTTTCGAGCAACTTCATAATGTGTCGCTCAGCCTTATAATAATTAATAGAACTGTATAGGTGCAAATTCACAATTTCTTGGAACCGTGAATTTGGGACCAACCCTTCTCCTTTTTGAGAAAGTTCGGGCTTAATTCGCTCAACAATATACATATCAATTAACCCTCGACTCTTCGATTGTGCCTTTCCTTTAAACCTACATTCAAAATATGGTTCTATATGCTGATATGTCGCCCCAGAAACAGTTACCTCTCCCGGTGCGCCCATCATTTCCATTCTTTGGGCTTGATTTACCGTTGCGCCCCAAATGTCATAAGCAAGTTTTTGAGACCCAATCACACCTGCAGTTACTTCTCCTGTATTAATTCCAAGACGCAATTCCCAATAATCACCATCATTTGCAATGGCATCATTCTTTCGCTTGTTCATATAAGCTTGAATTTGCAAAGCCGCCACGCAGGTGTCAATTGGATTGGTATTGTTTCTTACTGGAACACCTCCTGCACACATATATGCATCGCCAATTGTCTTAATTTTCTCAAGGTTATTTTTTACAATTATTTTATCGAATTTGGTAAAATAGACATCTAGTTTTTTAACAAGTTCTGTTGCTGGCATTCGGTCCGAAATATCCGTGAACCCAATAAAATCTGTGAAAAGAACAGAAACCGTTTTATAGGATCTAGCACTTGCTTTCCCCTTCTTTTTAAGCTCTTCTGCTGTTGATGCTGGAATAATATTCTTAAGTAGCTTTTCCGTCTTGTCTTTTTCTATTTGAAGCAATTCTTGTTGTCGGACAACTTTATTTTTCTCCTCTTGAATTTTTTTGTTTTGCTCGGCAATTTTCTTGTTTTGCTCACGAATCTCTTGTGTTCGTTCTTGGACTTTTACCTCCAGTTTAATTTGTTCTTTTTCAGCACTGGCAATCCTTACTTTAATAAAAACACGAACCAATATTGCTAAAAGAAGAACAAGCGCCGTCCAAAACCACCATGTTTGCCAGAATGGCGCCGAAATATAAATTTTCATTGTTGCTGGTGATGAACTCCAACTTCCGTCTCCTCTTCGTGCATAAATTTTCAAGACATAATCGCCTGGAGCCAATGCGTTGAAATGAATTTCATTCATCTCTCCAAGTAAGATTTCTTCATTTTCTTCGCCAGACAAAACACACTTGTAATTAAGCAACTCTGGGTTACTTAAATCTGAAGGTTGAAATTTGAGGGTAAATGACCTCTTTCTATAGCTTAAAGATATTTCCTTAGTTTCATAAACGGGCTTGTTCAATGGTGACCCTTCCTCTCCATATTTCAACCATTCATTCTCCAATTTGAATTTGGTAAAAATGACGCCAATGTCTTTCTCTGTGTTTTTAAGTTCCGCTGGATTGAAGTAGTTAAAACCATAAATTCCACCAAAATAAAGTGCCCCTTTTTTAGTTTTCATGAAGGCGCCTAGGTTGAATTCATTGCTCATTAACCCATGAACGTCTGTATAATTTTTTACCTTTTTTCCAGATTTTCCAAATGAACACAAGCCTTTGTTCGTACTGAGCCAAAGCACTCCGTTGTTGTCAGAAATTACTCCATAAATAACATCGTTTGGAAGACCGTCTGATTTATTAAATGATGTTGCTTTTTTGGATTTAACGTTCCATTTAACAAGTCCTGAACCCAATGTTCCCATCCAATAGTTTCCTTCATTGTCATGGTATATTGAGCTGATATAATCCTTACTTGTTGCTTTTAAAATGGAGTTGAACTCATACGGGAGAATTGTAACTTCTCCGTTTAAGTATGACAAAATATTCAGTCCTCCTGTGCTCGTCGCGAACCAAATCCTTCCATCTCTATCTTTGTACGCCAATCGGCAAACACCAATGCTTATTGTTTGATTAGGCCTCTTTGGATCGTGCTCAAAAGTCTGGATTTGCTTTGTTTTATAATCATACAGAATGACTCCATCTTTAGTCGCAACAAAATATTTAGATCCTTTCCATTGAACAATCGAGTAGGCTCTTTTGTGAATCAATGTTTCTTCACTTCCTATCTGATGCACTTCAGAATACGTATAGTCCTTTCCTTTAATGTTCAATTCAAAAAGTCCGTCTGCACAGGCCACTAAAAGTTTTTCATTCGAAATATCATGAATCGATAAAACCGTCATTTCTCCCGTTCCAAATGTAGATTGCTGTTTACTACGGTAATATTGAGTGTACTTTCCTGTTTGTCTATTAAGTTTAGAAACTCCGCTGTTTGTACCGATGTAAATAGAATTGCCATCCATCGATTCTTTCAAACACCAAACACTAGCCGTTGGAATTCCTTTTTCCGGATTTCCGCTTGGTCCCACTCCTAAAATTCCTTTGTTCTCTGGGTCAAATGTTGATATTCCACGTTGTGTTCCAATCCAAATAATACCTGAGTTGTCTCGGAAAATGATGTTTACTTCATCAAATAAAAGAGAGTTCTTTTGAAAAATGTCTTCTGTATAATTCTGTCGTGATCCATCGTTATCAACAATGAAAAGTCCATTTCCTGTTGTTGAAACGACCCAACCGAATTGCTTGTCGTAATGAACATCCGAAACATTTAAACTTCTATAATCTTTTGCAAGGTTTGTGAGTTCCTTTTGCGTTTTACGCGTTTCCGTATTTAAAACATAGACACCTTGGTTGGTTGCAAGAAGTACATTTTCGGACCCGTGGTTCTTAATCTTATTGACATTCGGAATGGATTCCCCCTTGCCTTTTAACTTAACTTGAAGTGCGCTCGTCATTTGAGCATCGCAGATATAAATCCCTTCATCATTCGAAGAAATAATCAACTTTCCTGATTCGGTCAGGTGAATATTCGTTGTTTTCTTCGATGGTATTATTGATTGAAAGGATTTAAAAGACTTTGATTTTGTATTAAAACGATAGATTCCCGTCTCCGTGCTTGCAACCCAAATCATTCCATTTTTTCCAATCGCAATGTCTTCGATCTGAAGAGCTACTCCACTTTTATAAGTGTAAGTCGTGAAGTTCTCTCGCTTAATATCATATTTGGTAAGGCCATTGTTCGTCCCAAACCAAAGGTTTCCATAATTGTCCTTTTCCGCACATCTGATGTACTCGCTTTCTAACCCTTCGGTATCGCTTGAAGTAAAAATTTCGAACGTTTTTCCGTCATACCGATTTAGTCCGTCTTGCGTCCCTATCCAAAATGAGTTTAGATCATCTTGGACAATACAAGTCACGGAGCTTTGCGATAAGCCGTTACTAATTGTGTAATTTCTAAAACGTATTTCGCTCTGGCCAAAAGCCGAGGATGCGATCAGAAAAAATGGTAGTATTAAAAGAAATAAGCGATGCATTCGATATGAAAATACCAAAAATTTAGCGTTTAAGCGCCAGTTCCTCCACCATTAACAACTGCGGGTTGAATTGCAGAGTTCTCAAGATCGCGATCAAACAGGTATAATCCGGCTTTATCTTCACCAATCATATTGATTTTATCAACGATTGTTCTAGCTAAAGCTTCTTCCTCAAGTTGCTCTGAAACGTACCACTGGATGAAGTTATGCGTAGTGTAATCTTTCTCTTGAAGACAAACGTCTACCAAATTATTAATGCTATCCGTAACACTTAGTTCGTGTTCAAGAAGCAATTGAAATACATTTGAAATTGATTTAAATTTTTCTGGTGGCGTTTGAAGACCAGGGATTTTCGCTGTTCCTCCACGCTCATTTACAAACTTTACGAGCTTCAACATGTGAAACCTTTCTTCATCTGAATGAGAATATAAAAATTTAGATGTTCCACTAAGACCTTGTCCTTCAGCCCAAGAGGCCATTCCAAGATAAAATTGTGAAGATGCTGCTTCTTTCTCTATTTGGTCGTTTAATGCTTGTTCTACTCTTTCGTTCATCGTGAATCTATTTTACACAAAGTTACCATATTTCAGCCGAACTCTTTTGAAACACCAAAGAAGATTTATTCTAAATTAAACGTACATTCGCGTATATGTCTAAACGCAAAAAACCGGCTAAGAATAAGCTTAAACATAGCTTAAACCATATCATTCGTAAGGTCTTTACAGAAAATCCTGAGTCCCCTTTAACACACAAACAAGTTTGTCATTTAATCAATGCTCGAGAGGGAGCAATTAGAAAACTTACGTTTGGTGTTCTTGAAGATTTGGTAGAATCAGATTATTTAAAAGCCGCTGGCCACGGTGTATATCAATTAAACGCTCAAACTAATTTTCTCGAGGGAGTTATTCAGTTGACCGCTCGCGGCGCTGGATATGTTATCCTTGACGATAAAGAAAAGGACGATGTTTATATTCATCCAAACAACTTGAATCAAGCTTTGGATGGAGATCGAGTAAAAATTCAAATGTCAAATAGAGGCCGATCTAAGCCCGAAGGAAATGTAATTGAAGTTGTACATAGAGAACGCACGCAGTTTGTTGGAACGATCAAGGCACAAGAGAAATTTGCCTTTTTAATTCCTGATAATTCGCGTGTTGGTACCGACATCTTTATTCCAAAAGAAAAATTAAACGGTGCAAAAAACGGCGATAAAGCTTTAGTGAAAATCACCAAATGGCCGAAGTCTGCTGATAATCCTTACGGAGAAGTTGTTCAAGCATTGGGTAACAGTGGTGGAAACGATGTTGAAATGATCAGTATTCTTGTCAACCAAGGTATTGACTATACATTTCCAAATGAGGTTTTGACACAAGCGGAATCTGTTGGAATGGATTTAGATCCAAAAGAAGTTGCAAAACGTCGTGACTTTAGAAAGACGACAACCTTCACAATAGATCCGTTAGATGCTAAAGATTTTGATGATGCAATTTCGTACAAGCGCCTTGAAAATGGACACTTGGAATTGGGAGTTCACATTGCAGATGTAAGTCATTATGTTCAACCTGGAACACCGATGGATGTCGAAGCTTTGAAGCGATCGAATTCTGTTTATTTGGTTGATCGTGTTATCCCTATGCTTCCGGAACAACTTTCAAACTTAGCTTGTTCTCTTCGCCCAAATGAAGATAAGTTTAGTTTCTCAGCTGTCTTTGAAGTTGATGAAAATGGAAAGGTATACGACAGTTGGTTTGGTAAAACTGTGATCCACTCTGATAGACGATTTACCTACGAAGAAGCACAAGAAATTATAGAAGGTGCGGATGGAGATTATCGTGATGAAATCCTTGTTCTCGATAAAATAGCTAAAATTTTGCGAAAAGGACGTATGAAATCAGGTGCGATGAATATCGAATCAGAAGAAGTTCGTTTCCGTTTAGATGAAGAAGGATTCCCTGAAGAGGTTGTTATTAAACGTTCAAAAGACGCACACAAACTCGTTGAAGAATTCATGCTTTTAGCAAACCGAAAAGTTGCTGAGTTTATTTCTAAGCCCGGTAAAAAAGAAGCAAAAGTTCCTTTTGTTTATCGTTGTCATGATAAACCGAGTCCGGAAAAAATTGGATTGTTTAACCTCTTCGTTCAGAAGTTTGGATACGATGTTGATACGACGGATCCAAATATGATTTCAAGAAATATTAATGCTTTATTGAATGATATTCGTTTGAAAAATGAATACTCAATTATTCAAACAATGGCCATTCGATCTATGGCAAAAGCAACATATGAAACGCACAATATAGGTCATTACGGATTGTCGTTTGACCATTACACGCACTTCACTTCTCCTATTCGTCGGTATGCGGATTTGGTTGTTCATCGCGTTGTTCAAGAAGAGCTGACAAAGAAAAAACACCAATACGGAAACGATCTGGATGATATTTGCAAGCGGATTTCTAGAATGGAACGAAAAGCGGTTGAAGCGGAACGTGAAAGCACGAAATACTTCCAGACACTATTTGTTGTCGATAAAATTGGTGAAGAGTTCGAAGGAACTGTTTCAGGAATTGCCGATTTTGGAATGTTTGTTCGAATGGACGAAAACCAATGTGAAGGTATGATTCCATTGTCTGAAATTCCAGGTGATCGATTCCATTTTGATGCTGAGGCTTATGCAATTAAAGGCCCTAGAACGAAAAAGGAATATACGATTGGTGATAAGGTTAAGGTGAGAATCTTCGAAGTTTCTACACGGAAACGTCAGATTGATCTTGAATTGGTGGTTTAGTTGGATATTGGATCGTTCGTAAACTTACTTTTAGATCGCCTTCGGTTTTTAGATGTTAGATTAATACGGTTTCACTGAAACTGAATCTTCTCAAGTCCAAGAGGCGTTAGCCGATCCAAAAAGAAACGAAGTGACTGATCCAATAATCAAAAAGGAGCTTGCGACGAATCTAATTATACCGTCTTAATCTTCTTATTCAAATCATCGCGGTACGATCCTCCAATTGGAATGACCTTGTCGATATTTTCTAAAGTAAGATTCGGGTACTCAATTGTAGCTAACTTATCCAAACGGATGATATACGATCTATGAACACGTATAAACTCTTCGTTGCCCATTTTCGCATCAATATCCTTCATTGTTGAATGAATCGTATAGCGTGTCTCTTTCGTATGAATAACGACGTAATCCTTTAAGGCTTCAATATAATAGATTTCGTTGTTTTTAAGTTTTACTAGTTTACTGTTCGATTTAACAAATATAAACCCGTTTCCACTTTCTTTATTTTCAACGATAGAGAAAAGTAAATCTCTTTCTTTTACAACTTCTAATTCCTTACCGTGCTTATAGATCGCCATTTCGATTGTCGTATGGAGGTCTATTTCTTTAAACGGTTTAAGAATGTATCCGTAAGGTTGTGTAATTTTTGCTTTCGCCAATGTTGATTCATCAGCATAAGCTGTAAGGAAGATTACCGGTATTGAATGATTGTTCTTAATTGTTTCGGCTGCTTCAATTCCATTCATGTCTCCTTTCAACATGATGTCCATTAAAACGATATCAGGTTTTTCACTCCCAGCAAGTTCAATAGCTTTCTCTCCCGTGGCAGATGCTCCAACGACATTGTAACCCAGTTTTTTTAAACTGTGCTGAATGTCTTTCGAAACGATCGACTCATCTTCTACAACTAGAACGTTTATCTTAGACATTTGAAATCGGTTTGATATTTTCAAATTTAATTAAATATTTCGTACCGTCTTTAACATCTACCTTTAACTCTGCATCTAATTGTTCCGCAAGCGTCACAACCAACTGCAAACCTAAGGTATCTGAATTCATATCTTCGAATTCAACAGGAAGCCCGACACCATTGTCTTTTATCTCAAGTTCAACGATGTTTTTTACCTCTTTTAAACGGATACTAATCACTCCATTTTCACCCTCTTTCCACCCATATTTTAATGAATTTGTTATTAATTCATTAATTAATAGCCCACATGGAATCGCTTGATCAAGAACCAAATCAATTTCTGCAAGGTCAATATCAAGAATAACCTTTCGATTGACGCTATACGAAGCAATAAGATTGTGTGTTAAATTCTTGATATAACTGGCAAATTTGATGCTTGAAAAATCTTCGGTTCTGTAAAGGTTCTCGTGGATAATTGCCATGGAGCGAATTCTGTTTCTACTCTCCTGGAGAATACCAAGTGTATTTTCGTCTGTAACAAATGAACTTTGCAGATTCAAAATACTTGAAATAACTTGTAGATTATTTTTTACCCTGTGGTGAATTTCTTTCAATAAAACTTCTTTCTCCTTCAGTGAACTTTCAATTGCATTACTCGTCTTTTTCTTCTCGCTAATATCATGGGCTACGAGTGAAATTTCAACTACATTTCCAGAAGTATCAAAAATTGGATTCATGAAAATTTCAATCCAGAAATCCTTCTTTTTCCACATAAGTTGAACTTCATACTGAATGGATGCTCCTCTTTTAACTTGTCCTATTAAAATTCGAAACAAACGAACTCTTGGTGCTGTCAATAACTCTTCAAAATATTCAATAATGGATTCACTAAGGTGAATTTCTCTTTCGAAAGAAGATCTAAAATAATTATCGCAATGTGAATTGAACGAAGAAATACTTCCATCCAATGAAAGTGTTAATAAGAGCGTGTTTGATGAACTTTCAAAAATTGCTCTGGTTCTAAGGAATTGCTCTTGCAATCTTGTTTCGGCGTTTATTCTTTCTTGAATTTCCTCTTCAAGTTGAATGTTCATTCCTTCCGCAACTTCAGCTCTAAGTTTCTCTTTCCCTAATTTATTTTGTTCCGTCTGATCGTGAATTACGCACTGATAGTACAATTTGTTATCGATCATAACTTCGATCAATGATACTTCTCCTTCAATCACATATTCAGCTCCTTCGAACAACCAATTGAATCTAATATTTCTCGACTTCGCGAGCTTTGCTTTTTCGAAACGGTAATTCTTTTGGTATTTAATACTTTGATCGTGGCTCAATTCAAAGAGTTTCTTCTCTAGTAATTGCTTCCTTGATACACCAAAGAGCTCTTCTGCTTTGCGATTTACATCAATAAGGTCATCTCCATCCAAAAGCATAATTGCATCATTAGACTCCTCATAAATTAAGCGGTACTTCTGTTCACTTTGTTTTAAAGCTTGTGAAGCCTTCTCTTTACTCGTAAGATCAATTACCGAACCTTCAATGTATCCTGTTTGTTCATCGATGTACCAACTAAAAATAAATGTCTTCTTGATACCCGTCAATAAGGTGTATTGCGTTTGGTAATTGTTTACTTTTTCCGAAGCTTGAAGAGATTCAAGAATCAAATCCCAGTCAACTTGTAAATTCAAACCAAATAAGCGATCTCCTTTGTGTAATGTTCCTTCGAGCATTTTAAAGAACGACTCATTCCCATCAATTATTTTTGTTTTTTGATCAAGTGTAAATACACCTGCTTTATTTCTAAAATAAAGATTTCTATATCGTTTTTCTTTAAGCTCAAGCTCTTCTCTTTTATGAACCTCCAGCGTAACATCATTGATATTGACAAGCCAAAAAAGATTGTTTTTTAATGGAAGAATTACAATCTTAAGTTCAATGAAGTGTCTGTTGTTGAATTTTGAAAACTCGATGTTTTTAATATATCTATTTCCAATTTTCAGATTCCGAATATTATTTATTTCGTCATCATCGAGATGAATAAAGAAATCATCGTTCATAGAGGATTCCTCAATATCCAAAACACGTAAGGCTTCTGTATTAAAATCGAGAACTGTTGGCGTTTTATTTAAATCCACTAAAACATATCCAGAACCAGGATTGTTCATTATCTTTTTTAGATATTCTGAATAATCTTCAATCGTAATAATTAGTCTTCTTCGAACATAAATAACAAAGGAAGAAGCAATCCCTAAAACTAGAAATAAGCCAACAACGATAAAAGGCGATATTTCAGATTGATCCAATGCATCATGACTATTCAAAAGAAGAATTATGACGAAAACATGGTAAAGAATCGCAGGGTATAACCGTTGAATAACAATACTGGATATAGCATAGACGGCGAAAAAATAGAAAATCGCTGTACTTGAAAAGTCAAATTTACCCAAACTTGCATACGAAAAGTAGGTAGAGACAAATACATGCAAGATCACCAGATAAACCAGTTTGTCTTTCATGTACGGAATGAACCAAGAAATGAGAAGGTACAATGGAAAGGTATACATGTAGATAAGACCAAGATCCATGTAGATCTCTGGAGCGTTCGACCTGTACATTGCATACGTGAAGATCGGTGCAATAATAAATGCTCCAACTGAATGAATAAACGCAATTCTCCCAAACCGATTTTCATGATCGTAGTACGGCCGAAAACCACTCGTTTTCTGATTGAAAAATTGCTGTATATTGGATTTGAAAGACATTTAAATTCGACTCGGTAGTGTTAGGTTATTTCTTGTAAATTTCGCTTTAATTTTTGAGTGTTGAAATAAGTGATTCAAGAACTCTAAAATTATTTTTTAAACGCTTAATATTCAACAGTTTAATGTAAAAAAATCCGCGCAACTTCTTTAAGATACATTTCTTTTCCAAAAAACCAAACCCTTTAGCTTCTCTTCTTTTCTAATAGTATATTTTAAATATTTCTTCTTAAAAAGGTTCTTTATTCTTTTTATTAAGGGTGTTCATATGTGTAGAAATAAAGTTAAATAGGTTTGTTATTTGACTTGTTAAGAATTAGTGGTCGGTTATGAACAAGTTTTAACTACTCTATATGGTTGATTTCTTTCAGTTTGCTGTAGTTGTTCACATTTATTCTAATTTACTTATGGTTTATAATTATTTTAGAAAATTCAGAGTTTTATCGTTAATCAATGGTCGATAAGTCAGCCAAAAGAATGTGCTAACTAATTAGGTTAATACATTTCTATTTTAGTATGGACAACTTATTGGATTATCCTAGAGAAAGTTATTGATAGTTGTCATTGTTAATTAACATTTAGAACACAAAAGCTGTGTATAAGTCATAAATATAAATACTTGATAATCAGACGTCTAATAACTCGTTAATTTCTTCATTGTTTAAAACTTGGACTAGATGTTAATATCGTATAGCTTTACAGAAAACAAACAAACGATGAGTAAATTAATTCCAATTGGAGCAGATCACGCGGGTTTTCAACTAAAAGTAAAGGTTATAGAGTTGCTTGAAAGTAAAGGTTATGAAGCAAAGGATTTCGGATGCTACTCTGAAGACAGTATTGATTACCCAGACTTTGGACACCCTGTTGCTTCTATGGTTGAGGAAAATGAAGGGATGTTAGGGATATTGATTTGTGGTTCTGGAAATGGAATTAACATGACGGCTAACAAACATCAAGGGGTTAGAAGTGCTTTGTGTTGGAAAAAGGAACTAGCGTCTTTAGCTAGACAACACAATAACGCAAATATAATTGCTCTGCCTGCTCGTTTTATATCTGAAGAAGACGCTTTAGAGATGATTGAAACATTCCTTTCAACAGAATTTGAAGGAGGACGTCACGCGAAAAGAGTTAATAAGATTGCTTGCGCTTAGTGGGCTAAAAGATATTCAACCATTGCGTTAGTCGCTTTTACGTAGTCCGAATAGTAACTCCCTGTTCCAGGTCCATTAAACCCAGTGTGGATTCTTTTCACTTTTCCATCTCTACCTATATATATAGACGTAGGAAATGAAATCACATTGTTTAGCATATAAAAATGTTTAGAGGCAAGGTCTTTACGAGCATTTCCACCAACTAAGAAGGTAAAATCCAATCCGAGTTTGTCTTTCAGACGCTTAATGCTTGCACTGTGTTCTTCAAAAGTATCACCTGCTTCATATCCAATAGAAATGATTTCTAAACCTTGGTCGTGGTACTTTTCATAAAGACCTTTATAGAATACAGTTTCATCCAAACAGTTTGGACACCAAGTTCCCATTATTTGAATAATGACCACTTTATTTTCTGTTTCCGAATTTGGATAGGAATATGCAGAACCGTCAATATCCTTTAAATAAAACTCAAATGTAGTACTGTCTTTTAAATACGTTAACTCATCAGGACTCGTAAGTTCAATTGTTTCGTTTGGCTTTGCTTCCCATTTTGCTTGCCAATGAGAACCGCTGAAAAAATCACCTTTTAATTCGCCGTTTGTATTCAAAGCTTTAAATAAAAAGGCGTGAGAACCATCGAAACAAGAAAGATAAACACTATCACCAATACTGTTTCCAGCTAAGAAGCGATAATCGCCAGTTTCAGTTAGAAATGTACCAGTTACTTTACTTGAACCTTCTTCTTGTTCAAAAATTCCAATTGCTGGATAGGAAGAAGTTGTGTTTGGTTCAAACTCTACTTCCCAGCGTCCATTAACATTAACACCATCTGTTTTCTTTTTCGCATCAGAAAAACGAGGCGTTTTTTTTCGTTGTGATGTAAAGTCAATTTTGTAGTCACCGCCTTTGTTGAAGTTTTTCCAATATCCTGAGATAGACTTCTTATTATTCACATGGAAAACAAGCTCTGAATTAAAGAAGGGAAACATTAAATGAACACTATCATTGATCACCATAGAGGAGTCTAAAGGGATTACTTCATCACCGTTAACTACCGAGAAATCAAAGGACTTACCGTTTTTTTCAACAAGCATGTTAAAAGGAAGTACATCAGTATCATTTAACTTAAGTTCGGCAATCCACTTTCCTTTTTTTAATTTTAGGCGCGTAGCATTTTGAGAAAGCGAGTAGAAGGATACAATAAGAAAAATTAGAAAGATAGTTACTTTCATGTACAGTATTTGGGTACGCAAAAGTAATATATTTATAACGAATATGTTTGCTCATGCAACCTTTTTTACCAATTTTTGGTCTCTAACAATAAGCGTTGGCTAATGAATGATTCTGCTTTAGTGAAAAAGTGTATTGAAGGTGATCAGCGAGCTCAACGCATGTTGTTTGAAAGATTTGCTCCAAAGATGTTGGGTGTTTGCATGCGGTATTCTAAGAATTCCGAGCAAGCCGAAGATGTTTTACAAGACGGATTTGTGAAGGTTTTTACCAAATTAACACACTATAAAGGTGATGGTTCTTTGGAAGGCTGGATCAGAAGAGTAGTTGTTAATACTGCTTTGGATCAGATTAGAAAAAACACAAAGTTTCAGGACAATGTTGCCTTAGACGATGTGGACTATAAGCTCGAGTTAAAAGGAAATGTTTTAGAAACCCTGGCAGCGGAAGATCTTATGGTATTGATAAACGAAATGCCAAATGGATATAAAGTGGTATTTAACATGTTTGCAATTGAGGGTTATTCGCACAAAGAAATCGCGGAGGAACTAAATGTGTCTGAAAACACATCGAAGTCTCAATACTCAAGAGCAAGATCATATTTAAAAAAGAAATTAGAAGAATTGAATTTTGAAAGGTAAAGACGAAATACAAAACTTGTTCTCAGATAAACTGGGAGGCTTTGAAGCAAAAGTGAACCCAGAGTTATGGGGAAACATTGCTTCTCAAATTGGTGCAGGAACAACTGCAACGGCAACAGGTATGGCCTTAACTACCAAAATTATAATAGGCCTTAGTGCGGCAAGCGTTATTACTATTGCATCATTTGTGGCTTTTACTTCTGATAAAGAAAAAGAACCTACGAAAGAAGTTGCACAAATAGAAGTTGTTAAAGAATCAAAACCAGCAGTTGAAATTGAAAAAACAATTGTTGTTGAGCCAATCATTGAAAACACGGCTGTTGAAACACCTATAGTTGAACCTACTTTTACAGCGTCTGAACCGATAACACCAGAGCAACGCATTATAATGCAAGCAGATCCTGTTCATAACGTATTTGAGGCTCAAATCAAACTACCGGCGCCAAACGTTAGCAACCCAACCGTAGAAGTCGACCCTGTTTTGGAAGTAACACCAAAAGAAGATATTATCACAGAAGAGTCTACAAAAATAAAAGTTGTATTCCCGAATGTCTTTACGCCTAATAATGATGGTGCAAATGATTTACTCTTTATTTCGAACCCTGAAGAGTTGGATGAAAACGGATTTGTACTTCAAATTGTAGATGATGCATTCAAAACGGTTTTCACTTCAACGGACCCGAGTTTCGAATGGAACGGAACGGACTTAGGAGGCGAGCCTGCGAAGAATGGACATTATATTGCCATAATTACAAGTAAAGATAAAAACGGTAACGAGGCGAAGCCTGTGATGTACCAGTTTGAAATCAGGAAATAGATTCCTTCTGAAGGTGCTTTCTATATCCTTCAACGGCAAAGAAATACAGAAATAACGTAATTATTAACAAGACATGACTTGCATCATTGCGATCAAACCATGGGTGGAAACTTATTTTTGCCATTTGTAAAATCGCTGCAGGAATCATTACCAATACAGAAATGGGAAGTAAATAGAAGGATTTAGTAATGCTCTTACCGAACCTCATTCCCAATACACCACACACCAAAGTAAACCCAATAAGAGAGTTTATACTAGGAACGAGGAGTAAAGCAGGAAGTGCTTTTTCTTCACTTGTTACAGTGAAAAACACGGCTGTAAGTGCTATAAAAGCAGCCACTGTCTTAAGCTTAGATAGTAGAAACCACTTCCCTTGCTTTTCTTTTGGCAATAGGGAGATCATAGCAAACTCTATAAGAAGCGGAATCCCAATTCCAGAAACCAGAGCGAGGTATTTTCCTGTTATTTCAAAGTAACCGTAAAGAACATGACCCATTCCACCAAAGAAGAAACCGATTCCATACACGAAAAACAAGATTTTCCAATACTGAAAAAACGGCGTAGAAAGTTGCTTGTTTCTTTTCAGGACTATAAAGCCTAGGGTTATTCCTATAACCGCAATTAAGGAGTCTGTAATAAGGGCGTTTGGTTCAAGTAACTCGAGGTTCATGAACGTAAACTCCATTTTGTCGTAATCTTCACCTATTTTCATAACAAAGCAAAAAAGTTCAACGTAAAAAGAAACCCGATCTCGCTTCACACGAGATTGGGTTTTCTTTGAGGTCCCGAGCGGATTCGAACCGCTGTACAAGGTTTTGCAGACCTTTGCCTAGCCGCTCGGCCACAGGACCATTTTCAGTCAGGAGCAAATGTAATAAAAAAATGAATCCCTGACTATTCTTCTATGATAATTGCGACGTTGTTTACGTCTCCATTTATTGGAGGGCACACTTTTATCACCTTAACTCGTAAGAAATCAATGTTTTTCACCGTTTTCTTTATTTGAATATAAATTCTTTGACCAACGTGTTCTATCAATTTAGAACGAATTGCCATTTCCTGTTTAACAATTTCATTTACGACAACGTAATCTACTGTTTTAGAGAGGTCATCGTTTGCAGCTGCTTCGGAAAAGTCAGTTTCTAAATAAACATCAACGATATAGTTACCACCGATTTTTTCTTCTTCAGGAAGACATCCGTGAAACGCATACAGCTTGATTCCGTTAACCTCTACAATATGTTTCATGCGTTTGAAGAAATAGTTGAAACTTCTGAGATTCCTGTTAAAATTCGCTCGGCACATTCTTCTTTACCTAAAAATTCAGCAATCTCGAACATACTTGGGCCCATTCCTCTTCCAGTTACAAGAAGTCTGAACAATGGCAATACAGCACCAATTCCCATTTCTCTTGCTTCTAAGAACGCTTTAAAAGTGCTTTCTATCGTCTCCGCATTGAATGTTTCAATGGATTTAAGTTCCGTTAACCACTCTTGCATTAATGCAGGAGCGTGTTCTTTCCATTTTTTACGAACCGTTTTCTCGTCGTATGAAGTTGGTTTTTCTAATAAATAACCACCTTCTGTTAAAATGTCTTGAATAAACGTTGCGCGTTCTTTCATTAAACCACAAACTGTTGAAAGGTCTTCCAAAGAATGATCGCCTTCAACAAGTGCCTTAAGTTCATTAGCAAGAACATCGTTGTCTCTTAAACGTAAATGTTGTTGTTGAAACCACTTCGTTTTGTCTGGATCGAATTTAGCTCCAGCTTTAGAAACTCTTTCCAAAGTAAATGCTTCAGTTAATTCTTCCAAAGAGAAAAGCTCTTGAGTCGTTCCTGGGTTCCAGCCCAAGAAGGCAAGCATGTTTATAAACGATTCGGGGTAATATCCTTTTTCACGGTATCCAGAAAAGATTTCTCCCTCAGCTGTTGTCCAGTTTGTTGGGAAAACAGGGAATCCTAAACGATCACCGTCTCTTTTACTCAACTTTCCGTTTCCGTCTGGTTTCAATAATAATGGAAGATGCGCAAACTTTGGACTTTCCCATCCAAATGCTTCATACAATAAAACATGAAGTGGGGCAGAAGGCAACCACTCTTCACCACGGATTACGTGAGAAATTTCCATGGTGTGATCATCGACAATATTTGCCAAGTGATATGTGGGCATTCCGTCCGACTTAAATAAAACCTTGTCATCAATATTGTTAGTGTTGACAACAACCCATCCGCGGATCTCATCTTCAAAACGAACATCAACATTTCTAGGCATTTTCATACGAACAACATATGGATCTCCATTGTCTAGTTTCTTTTGAACATCATCTGAAGACAAAGAGATAGAGTTCTTCATTGAGGTACGCGTAACATTGTTGTATTGCCAATTTGGCATCCCCATTTGTTTCGCTTGATCTCTCATTTCTGTTAATTCTTCTGAAGTATCAAATGCGTAATAAGCTTTATCAGATTCGATTAATTGTTCAGCATATGCACGATACATTGGTTTTCTTTCAGACTGAACGTATGGTCCAAACTCACCGCCAATACCAGGCCCTTCAGTTGGCATTATTCCAACCCACTTGAAAGCATCCATGATATAATCTTGTGCCCCAGGAACAAAACGTGTTTGATCTGTATCCTCTATTCGGATAATAAATGTTCCGTTGTGTTTTTTAGCAAACAAATAATTGTACAATGCTGTTCTCACACCGCCCATGTGTAATGGTCCTGTTGGTGAAGGTGCAAATCTTACGCGTACTGGTCTTGACATAATAATCGAAGTTTATTGGCCGCGAAGATAACTAATACGGTTCTACTAGCAGCGTACATTTAAAAAAATTGAACCTAAGTGCTATACGATTGTATTGTTTATTAACGTTAAATTTGAGATGAGATACTCAAAATGTTGTATCTTGGTTAGTACTTCAATAGTCTATGAGCAGTTTCGACAGATTAATATCACAGATAGATGCGTTTATTCGCAAATTTTATAAGAACCAAATCATTAAAGGGTTGATCCTTTTTGTGGGTATTTTGCTATTCACTTATTTATTCGTGATTACGCTAGAATTCTTTGGTCACTTTGGATCCTTAGTTCGCGCAAGCTTATTTTTCGGCTTCATTGGAGTAAACGTATTTATTCTCGGCAAGTACATTCTAATCCCTTCTTTACGGTTGAAGTCTTTCGGTAATCGAATCAATCGTTACCAAGCTTCGTCTATTATTGGAAGGTTTTTCCCGAAGATTTCAGACCGATTGTTGAATACACTTCAATTGAGTGATAGAATGGATTCTAATTCGTCTGATTATGAGTTGCTTAATGCAAGTGTTCAGCAACGAAGTTCAGCTATGAATTTGATTCCTTTTACGAGTGCAATCAATTTGAATGACAACAGAAGATATGCAGTATTTGTAGTTCCTGTAGTTCTTGTTATGTTTTTATTCGGTGTGTTTAAACCCGAAGTTTATACGCAAGGGACGGACAGGGTTTTGAATTATAATCAAGAATTTATTGAGCCTGTACCGTTTGAATTTTCTCTTGTTTCAGATAATGAATCAATTGAAGAAGGGGAAGACTTTGCGTTTGAAGTAGAGCTTGTTGGGAAGAATATTCCAGAGAAGGTTTACGTTAAATCGAGCCAGGGAAAGTTCTTATTGAAACGAACGGCAAAGAATAAATTTGCAGGATCGTTGGTTCAAGTTAGAGGAGATATTTCCTTCAGTTTTGAGGCGAATGTTGAGGACAAGGATTATAAAAGCGAGAAATTTAATGTTGACGTAATTGCAAAAACGGCAATAGGAAAACTTCAAGCTACATTGATTTATCCAAAATATTTGGGACTTGATCAAGAGGTTATTGAAAACGCAGCGGATCTTACTATTCCAGAAGGAACGAAAGTTTCTTGGAGTGTGCTAACAAAGAACAGTGAGGGAGTTGAGTTTTGGATAAACAAGGAGGTAAAGAAATTCGCGAAGGACGGCTTTAGCTTTAGCCGAATGTTTAAGAACGACAGCGAGGCTAAAATTATTTTGAAGAATAAAAACAACAATAGAATTGATACGACTCGATTTGATATTGATGTAATTAAAGACGAGTATCCGGCCATTCAAGTTGAGGAGGTGAAGGACTCAATAAAGGATGGGGTTCGGTATTTCTCTGGTATTACGAATGATGATCATGGATTGTCGACGTTGCGCTTTGAGTATATGATTACTTCAGAAGATGGATCGGTGAGAAAGGAATCAATGAACGCGGGTAGGGTTTTAGGAACGGAAACACCATTTAATTTCGCTGTTGATTTTAGAAAAGAGAATGTTGAATTGGAGGATAAGATTGAATATTACTTTGTTGTTTCTGACAATGATGGCGTTAATGGTGGTAAGTCAACAAGAAGTATAAGCTTTGAATATAAATTACCAACGCTTGATGAGTTGATTGAAAAGCGTGATGATGAACAAGAAGAAGTTAAAGATGACTTGACCGATATTTTGGAGAAAACGGCAAAATTTAAAGAGGATCTGGATCGATTGAAAATGGAAACATTGAAATCAAAACAGTCGAATTGGAACAAAGAGAATCAAGTAAATCAATTGCAGGAAGATCATAAAAGCTTATTAGATAAGTTGGAGTCTTTGCAGGAAAAAATTCAAAACAGTACTGAGGAAAAAAATCAACTATCTGAAATTGACAAGGAAATACTAGAGCAACAAGAGCTGATTAATGACCTTTTAGAGGAGTTGATGGACGATGAGTTAAAAGATCTTTTGGATCAGCTTGAGGAGTTAATGAAGGACCAAGATGAACAAGGGCTGGAAGAGAACCTTGAACAGTTGGAAATGACTTCTGAAGAAATGAAGAACCAATTGGATCGAAGTCTTGAGATGCTTAAGAAAATGCAGGTTGATGAAAAGATAGATGATATTGAAGATCAACTTGATGAACTGGCAAAGAAAGAAGAGGAATTGGCCAAAGATGTTAAAGACGAAAAGAACATTACTGATGAGCAAAAGGCGGAACAAGAAAAGATAGAGGAGGACTTCAAAGAGATTCAAGAAGACTTAAAGGAACTGGATAGTTTGAATAAGGACCTTGACAAGCCTATGGAGTTGGGTGAACCAGAATCACAAGGGGAAAAGGTTGAAGAAGACATGGACGATGCTCAGGAGAGTATGGATAAAAACAAAGGCAAGAAAGCTGGTGAAAGTCAAGAAGGCGCAGCTGAGAAGATGAAAGAAATGGCTAAGAACCTCGATGATGCACAAAAGGAATCGAATGATGAACAGGAACAAGAAGACATAGATATGCTTCGGAATATTCTTGAGAGTTTGGTTGCATTGAGTTTTGATCAGGAAGGCACTATGAAGAACTTACAGCGTGTTTCTGAGCATGACCCAGCATTCTCAAAGTACAGCCGCAAACAACGAAGAATTGTTGATGATACGCGAATTGTGGAAGATAGTCTATTACAATTGGCCAAACGTCAACCTAAGATTGCAAAGTTTATTGATAAGGAATTGAGTCAAATAAATGCAAATCATGATTTGTCATTAGAGGATATTGATGAACGTAGGAGAAGAGATCTCACAGTTCACCAGCAGTATGTAATGACGAGTTATAACAACTTGGCGTTAATGTTGAACGAGAGTTTGGCCGATATGCAGAACAAAGCAAATCAATCCAAACCTGGTTCTGGTAGTTGCAATAAACCGGGAGGAAAGGGCTCTCCTAAACCAGGAGAAGGAATGTCTGGGGAGTCGATGAAAGAGATGTTGAAAAAGCAACTCGACGCAATGAAAAAAGGTCAATCCGAAGGTGGAAAAAAACCAGGTGATAAACCAGGTGACAAACCCGGAAAAGGTCAAAAGCCTGGAGGCGCAGGAATGGGCGGAATGGGAATGGGCAATAAACAGATTGCGAAAATGGCCGCTGAACAATCTGCTATTCGCAGAGCGTTAGAGAAAATGAGAAACGAATTAAATAAAGATGGTTCAGGAAGCGGTAATAAGTTGAACCCATTGATTGACGAGCTTGAACAACAAGAAAAGGATCTTGTAAATAAACGGTTTAACAATAATATGATTAACCGTCAACAAGAAATATTGACTCGTTTATTGGAGAGTGATAAGGCTCTTATGGAAAGAGGTCTTGACGACAAAAGAGAGTCGAAGTCTGGAAAAAATGAGAATTATAGTAACCAAATTAGATTTGATGAGTATAACAAAGAAAAACTAAGACAAATTGAATTGTTACGTGCTGTAGACCCCGCTTATAAGAAGTATTATAAGGATAGAGCAAACGAGTATTTCAACAGAGTCTTGTAAGAGATTGATGTTATATGAAGAACGGTTATGTTGTAGTGGATAGTTTAACTATCCCATCGGATTTTGGATCATTAAACAAAGTAGAACTTCTTATCGATGAAGTATGCAATCGTTTAGAGGTTAACGAAGATTATTATGGCAATGTTTTAATCGCGGTTACGGAAGCCGTGAACAATGCCATTCTTCATGGAAATCAACAAAAACAGGAGTTAAGTGTAGATCTTTTTGTTGGTGATAAGGAAACGGATTTTTGTTTCAGTGTTAAGGATTACGGTGAAGGATTTGATTATAATAATTTACCCGACCCTACTTCTCCAGATAACATTGAGAAGGAAGACGGAAGAGGAATCTTCTTAATGAAGTCACTCGCTGAGGCTGTTGAGTTTGAAGACGAAGGCAGAAACGTTAACATCTATTTTAGTAAATCATAGTGATAAATATATTTTACGAGGACATTGAAATTCTGGATTACCGTCCGGAATTTTTTGTTTCATGGCTGTCAAAGGTGTGTGATTCTGAAGGTAAAACTCTAGGTGAGTTGTCACTTATTTTCACGTCTGATGAGTATTTATTGAATATGAATAAGGAACATTTGGAACATGATTATTATACGGATATAATTACTTTCGATTATACTGAAGGTGATATTGTTTCAGGTGATCTTTTCATTTCTGTTGATCGTGTTAATGATAACGCTAGCTCTTTAAATGTTTCACGTGAAACAGAATTGAATCGTGTTGTTGTTCATGGAACGTTGCATTTAATTGGTTACGGGGACAAGTCGGAAGCAGAGGCAAAAGTAATGCGTGAAAAAGAAAATTATTATTTGACTGAGATTGTTTCACGTGAAACATAGTCTTATCTAAAAGTGTTGTAATTTTGCAATGTGTGGAGCCTGTTTAATTGTTCCACGTGAAATATTAGTGTATGTTAAAAGAATATGATGTTGTAGTTGTTGGAGGAGGACACGCAGGTTGTGAAGCGGCAAATGCTGCAGCGAAACTTGGGAGTTCAGTGTTGTTGGTTACAATGAATATGAATACGATTGCTCAGATGAGTTGCAATCCCGCAATGGGGGGCGTAGCGAAAGGACAAATTCTTCGAGAGATTGATGCTCTTGGAGGAGGCTCTGCAATTGTGAGTGATAAAACAGCGATTCAATTTCGAATGCTGAACAAATCAAAAGGCCCAGCGATGTGGTCGCCAAGAACTCAGAACGATAGAATGATGTTCGCCGAAGAGTGGCGGTTGATGTTAGAAGGAAACAAAAATGTTGACTTTTGGCAGGACATGTGTAAAGGGTTAATCGTTGAGGATGGTAAAATTGTCGGTGTTAAAACTGCAATTGGAGTTGAAATCAAAGCGAAAAGTGTTGTGTTAACGAACGGAACTTTTTTGAATGGACTTATTCACCTTGGTGAAAAGCAGTTCGGAGGAGGTAGAGCAGGTGAAGGTGCAGCAACAGGAATTACAGAAGAACTTACGGAACTTGGCTTTGAAACGGGTCGAATGAAAACAGGAACACCACCGCGTGTTGATGGGAGATCGTTAGACTATAGTAAGATGGAAGAACAATTCGGAGACGAAAACCCATCCAAATTTAGTTTTACGGATACGAAGCCTTTGAGTAAACAACGCTCTTGTTTCATTACGTATACGAATCCGCAGACACACGAGTATTTAAAAGAAGGTTTTGATCGTTCACCAATGTTCAATGGAGCAATTGCTGGAACAGGACCAAGATATTGTCCAAGTATAGAAGATAAGATCAATCGATTTGCAGATAGAGACCGTCACCAGATTTTTGTTGAACCAGAAGGATGGAGAACTGTTGAGATTTATGTGAATGGGTTTAGTACATCTTTGCCTGAAGAAGTTCAGTTGAAAGCAATGAAAACTATTCCTGGATTTGAGAACGTGAAGATGTTCCGTCCGGGTTATGCAATAGAGTACGATTACTTTCCACCAACTCAGCTGAAACATACATTGGAAACGAAGCGAATTGAGAACTTGTATTTCGCGGGTCAGATCAATGGAACAACTGGATATGAAGAGGCAGCTTGTCAAGGTTTGATGGCTGGAGTTAATGCCCACAGAAAAGTGTACGGAGAAGGAGACTTTATCCTGACTAGAAGTGAAGCATATATAGGTGTTCTTATCGACGATCTAATTACAAAAGGTACAGACGAACCGTATCGAATGTTTACAAGTCGAGCGGAATATAGAATTCTATTGAGACAAGACAATGCAGATATAAGATTAACGCCAATTGGTCACGCGATCGGTTTGGCATCGGATGAAGCATTAAGAAAAGTTGAGGTTAAAGTTCAAGGAACAATTGACTTGAAAAAGGCATTAATTAAAGAAGGTGTGACTCCAAGTATAGCAAACCCTATTTTGGAATCAAAAAACAGTGCGCCTGTTAAACAACAAGTAAAACTGAGTTCTCTGATTACCCGTCCAGGAATTGGAATGGAAGACGTACTTGAAATGAGTGTCGATTCAAAAGCACTTGCGATAGATCTTACGAACAGACATTCTGAAATTGTTTCTCAAACCGAGATTCAATTAAAGTATGAAGGTTACATTTCTCGTGAGGAAGATGTTGCAAAGAAAATGAGTCGACTTGAAGAAGTAAAAATTCCCGCTGATTTGGACTATTCCAAAATGGCGAGTTTGAGTTCAGAATCGAAAGAAAAATTGTCATCATTGAAACCTGTAACAATTGGTCAAGCATCAAGAGTTAGTGGAGTTACTCCAAGCGACGTTTCTGTTTTACTTGTATATCTAGGTAGATAAGACCCAAACAAGTCATTTAAGCGAATCAAAAGCCATTTTAAGCTGTTTTAAGAGAGGAAAACAAACTGAAGTATTCAAACTGTATACAAGGGATGAGATGTGCAATTTACGAGGACACTTCTTTTTTGTGTGTAACGGGTTGATTATAAATAGGTTAAACGATTTTTACACCTTCGGATCAATCCAATCGCCATTTTCTCGAATTAATTCGATCAAAGCATCAACCGCTTCTGCTTCCGGAACGTTTTTACGAATTACAGTTTTTTCTTTATACAGGTGAATTTTTCCTGGACCGGTTCCAACATATCCGTAATCAGCATCCGCCATTTCTCCTGGACCATTTACAATGCATCCCATGATTCCAATTTTCAATCCTTTAAGATGCGATGTCTTTTCTCGGATCTTACCGGTTGTTTCTTGTAAATCGAA
>JAWUWJ010000021.1:0-29401 GCA_034111925.1 Crocinitomicaceae bacterium | reverse complement strand
GTTGTGGGTAGATGATGAATTGGATATTACCCAGGCTGACATGACCTTAACTGGATACAACCATGCAAGTTTAACGGGAACAAATGAGTCTCAATTTGATATCGTTACGGAAGGTTGGAATGAAAACTATTTGACATGGGACAATTCTCCAACGACGAGCACTTCGACCACTGAGAACGTTCCAAACAAAACGACAGCTACCGCAAATTCAGTAGTTGATGTATTGGATTTTTGGAATGTATGGCAAGCAAACAATACGGCGAATTATGGGATGAAATTCAAACTTCAGACAACAACAAACTCGTACCGTCAACAATACTATCAGTCTAGCTCTTCAACGACCGCTTCAAGTCGCCCGAAGATTGAGTTTAAGGTGGATTTGACCACCTCGTACGGTTGCTCAGAATCTGAGCAAGGTATCTTTGCCCACTTAAAATATGAATTGGATGGATACTATCATATTATGAAGAACGGAAAGATAAAGTTCATTTTCGATCAAGAGTATGATACTGATGACTTGAAATTTAAAATGTTTAATCATAAAGATATTCTTCATCGAACCGATGCAGATTTCCCTATTCAATCAACAACAAACGGAGATAATTATGTGACTATCGACGTAAGTGACGTGACCAATTGTATAGGTAAAGGTTTCTTCTATCTAGAAGTGACAAACAGTAAAAAGGAAAAATCGTATTTAAGATTTTTCAATGATCATTCTATTCCAGAATGTATTGACTATACCGCAGACCCAAATCAAAACGAGGACCAATGAAAAACAAATTAGTAACAATAGGAGCATTACTCCTAGCAGCAACATCAATTTGCATAAGCGTGTATGCAATGAGTGGAAAGAAACAATTAGCGCATTTCGATTATAATGAAGTTTATAACGATTGCACGCTCAAAAAGACGCTTGAAAAGGATTTAGAAAGTGTTGTTAGTTCAAGAAAAAGTGAGCTGGATAGCCTACAGCTAGAGCTGTCTTTTCTATCAACTAAAATTCAAGGTGGACAAACAGACCAGGAAGAACTAAATCGATTTGAAAACATGAAGAATCGGTATTTGACTTTTCAAGAAAGATATGAGCAAGAAAACATTCGATTAAAAGAAAATTATTACGCACAGATAAGAACTGAAATTAATGAAAAGGCGAGGGAATATGCTGAAGAAAATGGATATGATTACTTCTTCTCTGCCGTTGGTGACGGTTCGTTAATGTACGCCGTTGAATCGGATGATAAAACAAAGGAGTTTATGAATTTTTTGGATAAAAAATGAGAAAGTTAATTTTCATATCACTTGTATTGCTTACTGCGTGTAGCGGAAATCAAACTGAATTTCAGTCCATAAAGGAATTTGACGCTTATATTAATGACCCCGAAAATGGATTTATCACTGATGAAAAAAGTAAAGATTTAATTTTTGAGGCGAAGTTAACACCACCTCTTAAAGGTGAAACAAGTGAGGAATGTACTGTCCAACTTCGAATTAAAAGAAAAGATGGTGGATCAGTATTGGAATATGGAAATGCTTCACAACCAGATGTGATAGAACGAGAAGCTTACCTCTCTTTTGAACTTTTGAAAGACGTGAGTCTTAGAATTGATGGAAAAACGATAAAACCGACATTTCATCATTATGAGCGCAATTATGGGTTAAAACCATCCATAGATATGTATTTCAATTTTATGAATCTAAAAGTAGACTCCGATGTGTCTTTCGCATATAGAGACGAACTTTTTGGGCAAGGATTGATCAAGTTAGAATTTAGTAAGGACCTATTTAATAAATGTTATGTCGCAAAATCATAAAGGATATATTATCAGAATTCGTGAGAGTAGAGCATTCAGAGGAATGGCTGTTTGCCTTGCCTTGAATTTGTTGTTTGAAATGATTCAGCCTTCGATGTCTTGGGCATTAACGGAGGGCCCTTCACAGCCAGAGGTGCAATCTTTTGAACCAGTGACAACAACACAAATGGTAGATCCATTTACGGGAGATTTTAATTACAATATTCCCTTGTTTAATTTACCTGGCCCAAATGGTGGATATCCAATTAACCTTGCGTATCACGCTGGTGCAACAATGGATGATGAAGCCTCATGGGTAGGTCTCGGTTGGAACATCAATGTAGGTAGTTTGGTACGAAACATGCGTGGATTACCAGATGAATTTGAGAGTACACTTGTAGATGAAGATGGCATTACCGATTTAAATGGAAACGATGAGAATGATGACAAAGATGTTGTTCTTGGTGATTATTTGCATGTGAAATCGGATATTAAGCAATCTTGGACATTAGGAACAACAGGTTCCATTGGTCAAGAGGTTTTAGGTATTGGTCTCGAGGATGCCGTTGGAATTAACGCTTCTGCGAATGTTTCTGTTTACTATAATAATTTTAACGGTGTTGGTGCCAGTGCTGGTGCAAATATGGGGAATGCTGTAAGTTCTGGATCAAATTGGAGTTTTGGTTTGTCATTGGATAGCGAAAATGGAGCAGGTGTTTCAGCAGCTTATAGTACTAATGCACGAGGAAATTGGAAAGGAGGAACAAATACACACAAGCTGTCATTAAGTTTTGACGGTTCACTATCTGTTGATTATGCATTGGCACGTACAGAGAAAGAAATGATCGAAGTTATAACAACATTTGCCACTGGAGTAACAGGTACTGATTATAAAATGGTTGAGAAATCAGGCAAATATGGATCGGGAGTATCATTTGCTCGAAACAACTTCTCTCCATCAGTTGCCACTAAATTAAATTCTTACTCTTTATCTATGGGGTATAGTAAAGGTATCGAAACAACAGGATTGTTTTCTTATAAAGGAATCAATGTATTCTACAATACAGAAGACATGGATGATGATGAAAAGAATGGAATGAAGAGACCCGTTATTGGGTATGCAAAGGCCGGGAACAATAATAGTAATAAGTTCACAAGAGATTTTATACGTTCCAATGATGGGCAGATTACAAAAGATTCAAAATTTTTGGCCCATAGTCAATATGCCTATGATGTATACAATTCCTCAGGCCAAGGATTGAGCGGTTATTTTCGGGCTCGTAGATCCGATGTCGGACGAAGTTTTGATCCATATGTGTTCAACGATTCATATGGGATGAGCGGTTCTGTTGATGTAGGCGTTGGGCCCACGGGTGATGTGAAAACCGGTGTTGACATATCTGGGAAGTTTGGTTATTCAAGCAGTGGCCCTTGGGATATAAATAATGATATACCTTTTGATTTTGAAAATCCAGAGCCTTTTGGAATTGAGGAAAATATGTATTATCAGGCGCATGGTGAACCTACAATATTAGATTCTGATGAATTGGACCACATTGGTGGACTTGATCTTCCAAGAATGCGATTGCAAGATAAATCAGGAGACGGCTTGGGAAATGGGAAACGAAAAATTGGAATTGTTGAGGAGAGTGTCTTGGGGCACCGATCAAACAAACGAGAAGTGGAAGATAGAGTTGTAAGAAATACCTTAATTCACAATTTAAAGAATAAAGAAGTCGGAGCACTTGGAGAATTCAGGATTAAATACTTTGAGAAGTACGGTGATATTACAACCAGTACACCAACAGATGTTTTGGACAGAGCATCGCGTCTTGATTATAAAGAAGAAGCAATAAGTATTGGAGAGCACCCTGCGGGGTTTAAAATTTTGAACGATCAAGGAAGTTACTATGTCTATGGGCTTCCGGCTTATAATAATTCGGATATAAGTAATTTATTTTCGGTTGAAATGCCGGACAATGCTGCTGAGCGAAGAAAAGTAGGATACCCGACCGATTCAAATGGAGAAGTAGAATATGAAGTAGGGTCTGCTAATTTGGCCAATTCTCATAAGTTTATTAACAAGACGGTAAAGTCACCTTACGCACATTCGCATTTATTGACTTCAGTTTTAGGGGCTGATTATGTAGATATTCATAATGATGGCCCTTCCGATGACGATTTGGGGTATTGGGTGAAATTTAATTACGCTAAATACAGAGACAATTACAAGTGGAGAGCTCCATACACCGGTGCGATGTACAACAGGGGTCAAACGTTTACTTCCGAAGATGACAAAGCTTCTTATCAATATGGTGAAAAAGAAATTTGGTATTTGGGGCAAATGGAAACGAAGTCGCACATTGCGGTTTTCAAGATGTCTGAAAGAGAAGACATGAAGGAGTCAGGTGGAGAGCATAACACTACTGCCCCTTCCGCAAGTGGTTTAAAGATAGATGAAATTAAAATCTACGAAAAGAAAGCATTTCAAGCTGATATTGATAATGGCACCCAAGATGCGATTCCTCTTCAAGTAGTTCATTTCGAATACGATTACACTTTGTGTCAGAATGCACCAAATAGTGATGCTGCAGGAACAAGTGGTAAGTTAACGTTGAAAAAATTATATTTCACAAGCAACGGTTCTACGCGCGGGTCAAGAAATAAGTACGAGTTCAATTATGGTTCAGGCTTATTAAAAAATCCTGATTATGCAGAATCTGCTTATGATTCTTGGGGAGGATATAAACCACAAGGCTCTAGTGTTGAACATCAAGTGAACTTCCCGTATATCAATCAGTTTAACCAAAATTGGGCTGGAACGGCTTGGGAACCTAATTATGCTGGAGCTAACGTTGATGATGCCAGCCGCTTGGTAACAAAGCAAACTCAAGATGATTTAGCCGCCGCATGGTGCTTGAGTGAAATCATACTTCCTTCCGGAGGGAAAATAAATATCGATTATGAATCAGATGATTACGGATATGTCCAGCACAAGACAGCCAATCAAATGTTTAAAATTGAAAAAATGGGAGATTACCCCAATGGGGAAGGCGACGATGAACTTTATTTTGATGTTACCAAAACCAATGAGTATGAACAACGAAGAATTTATTTTAAGTTGGAAATTCCCTTGGATCCTGGAATATCAAATCCAGGAAAGGTGATTTATGATCAATATGTTGCGCCGCTAATTAAGGATGAAAATGGGGAACGAAACCTTTATTTCAAGTCAAAAGTGAGATTAACAATGCAGGTATACGATTATGTTTCAGGGTATCTCCCTTTGGAAGATTACACTGAAGCTGATTATGGAGTGCATGTTGATCTTGATGGCAATGGAAAAAGTAAATGGGGCTTTGTTACCATGAAGAAAGCTCTTAAACGAGAAAAGAATAACGGACAACCGGTTTATTTTGATAAGTACCACCCGATGTCATTGTCGGCATGGATGCACCTACAAACGAATGCTTCAAAATTATTGCACAATCCGAATAGTTTACAGAATGAAGGGAATTATAATTCTCCAAAAGACTTAATGTCTAAGATGGTAGATCTATTGAATATTGTTCCAGCAACAATGAACAGTTTTGGTGCAATTAGAGCGTATTGTAAAAGCAAGAATATGGCGAAATACATTGATTTGGAAAAATCAGTTATTCGTCTTGCGTCTCCAGATAAGATTAAATACGGAGGAGGACATCGTGTAAGGCAAATAAAGATCACGGATCAATGGGGTGTAATTTCGGAAAGTGGTGGGTCTAACAATCGAAGCTACGGTCAAAAGTATGACTATACTATTGAAGAAGATGGAAAAACCATATCAAGTGGTGTTGCGCAATATGAGCCTCAAGCAGGTGGAGATGAAAATGCACTGAAATATCCAATTTACTATTATGCAAAACAGAGTGTCTTCACTAAGAATAATTTATTTGCTGAGGCCCCTCTAAATGAGGACATGTTTCCAGGGGCTTCTGTTGGATATAGGAAAGTAAGTGTTACGAGTATTAATACGAATACGCAAATTGACAGACAAAAAGTGCAAGATGATTTAGGGAATGGAGATCTACCTGTGGGTCAAACAGGTGGTGTTACCGTTCATGAATTTTATACCTCCAAGGAGTTTCCAACGATGGTAGAAATGAGCAATTTGGCGGAGGAAAATTATACCAAAGATGTCTTCAATGTGCCTATTCCAATTCCATTGGTGGGTTCAATTAAAAGAAATTATTTCCATGGAACTCAAGCTTATAAAATCGAGTTGAATGACATGCATGGAAAAATGAAATCAGTAAAGTCTTATGAATTAAATGATTATCGAGTTAATGATTCGCCAATAACGAGCACGTATCATGAGTATCAATCCGATGTTGTCGATTATAACGATGAGACTGTTTTTAAACTGGACAACCTTGTAAGTATTATATCGAAAGATGGCAATCATACCATCGATACAGAAAAGAGACTTATGGGAGTCGAATATGATTTATTTACAGATCAGCGTGAATCCAAAACGTTTAGCCAAAGTGCTGGTGTTGAGTGGAACACAGATATTATAGCAGCATTCCCGATTATGCCAGTTTGGCCTTCGTTTACAAATCATAAAACCATTATGAGAACCTATGTAAATAATAAGGTAATTCATAGAACTGGTATCATGAAAAGAAGTGTAACCAAAGATTTACAAACTTCTAATGAATCCGAAATTATTGCTTACGATGAAAAATCAGGGCAACCGCTTGTTACGAAAATGACGAATGAGTTTGGAGATGATTTTTTCAATTATAACATTCCTGCATATTATGCATACGACCGTATGGGGCATGCTTATCAGAATATAAATTACAACTTCAATACTGTACTTCGAAGAGATGATCCTACCGACCATATGCATTCTAACGAATTGTATAATTTCATTCCAACAAACGATCAACTTGCACATTTAGTTCGAGGAGATGAAATGATTACTTCTAACGTGTTAAGCATCCAAGGTACAACTTCAGGCAATACTTTTACTTATTCGTTTGGTAATGGACGTCCACCTATTGTATTTACAGATGTGCAAACAATAAATGGTCTTTTGTATGGATTTAATTCGAATGGGGCTTTTGTCTTAGTTGTTCAGCCGTTGTATTCTACGGGGTTTGAAGTATCGGAACCTTACACAGTTGATGCTTATGCGCTCGTTCCAGCAAACGATTATCAAAAATGTTATTTTGTTGGCTGGCAGTACGACGATCAAGAAATTGTTCGAGGGGTAATAAAATTTATTTTACCTCTAGATGACGCCGCTATTGGAGTAAATGGAGATGTGAAGCTTGTAACGGACCTCAAAGTAATTCGTTCTGGAAGAAGAAATCTACACTCTACAATGGCAGCTAGTTACTTAACCAAAGGTTCAATTAATACGAACCCTAGTCCTTTGGGTACTGTTCTTTTGGGGAAAGATTTTGATGACGTACCTATACATTCAGAAAGTATAAATGCGAATACACTATTATCTGCTTCTGCAAGCACGTTTACTGACAATTGGAGTGAGAACCCTTTAAGCGCAGACCTGACTATTGGAACCAAATTATATTCCTACACAGTTGACCGCGATATTAACCCATTTATTAGTGGGAGCAGTGGAATTTTTAGACCTGAAAAATCATACAGTTATACCGGTCGTCGAAGCGCTTCTGCAAGTATGGAGTTTAACAACACTCCTGACCCTACTTTGGAATTAAATCCTGATTTGAGATCTGATGGTACTTTTGAACTTGATGTACCTTTGTTCCAGTGGGACCTTGGATTGATGGAAGATTTTTTGCATGATTGGGAATGGGTAAATGAAGTGACACGTTATTCCAATGATTCCTATGAAATTGAAAACAAGAACAGATTGGATATTTATTCATCAGCATTGTATGGGTATGACAATTCATTAACAATTGCCGTTGGTGGAAATGCATCCTATCATGAGTTGGGAGTTGAAGATTTTGAAACTGTACCTACAACAACTCCTTGGACGGGTGAAGAACGAATGGAACAAAACAATTTAAATTTCTATTCTACTCCAGCTGCTAAAGAGTACTCTATTTCAGCGGAAACCTATTCCATTGAGGATGCTCAATATAATTTTGGATCGTTATTTATCAAGATTCAAAAGCCTTCAGATGAAACTGTAACTTACTTTCAAAACTCCGTCGACTATCCTTCCGGTTTAGAGGAGATTAAACGGACATTTGGATTGACATTGACGAGTGAAAAATCTGCAGGTACTGATGGAAACAAGAGCTACTTCTTAAATGGAACTTGTTCGTATGCAAATTATGATGCATCATTGGAAGAGCTAACAATTAAAATTTCGCCTTATCTACATTGTTTTAATGAACCAGAGCGACCAATGCCTGAAGGACTTGTGTTGAATGGGAAAATAACGACGTATAGTAAGAAAGCGATTCTCCATACTGGTAACAGTTCTATAACTACAAATGTTGTAAGTATTGCAACTGACAAAGCTCACACGGGTAAAAAATCAATGGCAGTTAATTCTACCGCCGTGTTTGATCAGCCTTTGCTTCGATCTATTGAAAACAAGAAATACATTACTTCGGTATGGGTTTCTCGTGACAATGACAAGGTACGATCGTTTGAACCTGCTAGTGGAGATGATTTAATCATTCCTGGTTACATGTCGGGTTCTAATTTTACCGCTTTTCAGAACTATAAAATTCAATACGGAAAAGTAGTGGAGGGTTGGCAAAAAATTGATGTTGAATTTTCCAACAGTGATATCGAAAGGGTTGTTGCGTTTGAATTCAACCCTGGAACAACAACTATGTACGTTGATGATTTCCGTTACTCACCGAAATTGGGTGGGATTACGACCTATGTCTATGACGCGGATAAATTCTGGTTAAGGGCTTCTTTGAATGTAGATAATTATGCGACCTTGTTTTTCTATGACGAAGAGGGAAATCTGACGATTAAAAAGCAAGAAACTGAAAAAGGGATATTTACAATTACAGAGTCTAGAGGACATATTGCCGATCCAATTGGTAACGATCCTGACCCAAATGGAACTGATTAAATTGAAACGAATGAAAAATATTATAGTGTTATTCCTGATTCTTTCATCTTTTGCCATAAAAGCGCAAGATTTTGAAAATGATATGACAGCGATTATTAGTCAAATGGACTCTGCCTCTTCAATCTCCATGTCAATTGATGTGAAATTATATGGAAAAAAAGGAGGCTCAAAAGTATACTCCAGCGTAAGTACGGTTGATTATTCTCAAAAAGGAACTATCTCCGTTTTAGGAGATATGGAAACATATATCTCCTCAACTCATGAAGTAATCATTGATCATGAAGACAAGAGAATCTTGGTTCAAAAAAGTAAAAAGGACAATACTGATTTTTCTGATGTCAATTTAAAGGAATTCAAGAAACTGCTTAAAAGTGAGAATAAAGGAGAAGTAGAACAAAAGGCAGTTTATACTCTTGTATCAGACAATGATGGAATAAAAACGTATTCGTGCACAGGTGTCAAGAATATAGAAGAATCTCGATTTGTATTGGATACAAAGAAGAATAAACTGCTAAAAGTTACCTATCAGTATTCAGAAGAAGGACAATACAAAGGACAATATTGTGAACTTAATTATACAAAGTTCGAGTACGGTACAGATTTTAGCAAAGGCTATTTTGATAGCAAAAAATACTTTACGATTGCCGATGGTCAATACGTAATTTCAGAAAAATTGAATAACTATAAATTATTTGTAGAATGATAAAAAGAATTGTATTTCTCGTATTCGCTTTGATTTCATTTGCATCTCTTTCAGGGGAAGGTGCGTGGAGTTCAAGAATTTTATTTTCTGAAATCGCCTCAGGTGATGATTACAGTATTTATAGCCCAATCGCAACTTATCAAGATAGCAAGGATTTCTCCAGTCACGAAGGATTGGTATTCTTGGAATACACTCGGAAAAATCAAACTGATTTGGATGGTTTTTCAGATTGGCATATAACGATGGGCATTTCTTATATGAATGCTTTTCTTGTTGTTGAATACAAAGATTTGACCATAAGTTATCAAGACGGAATCTATGTTTATTCTGATTATGAAAAAATTGATATTTCCAACTTGAGTAATGGATATTCAGTTCAAATTGAAAGCATTGTAGCAGAGTACGATAATGCAGGTGTTTGGGAAACTGCAATCCCCGGAGTTATTCCAGCGGATATTGATTTTCGATTGGAACTAAGGGAAAAAACAATTTATGATCTTGATGTTGATCCAACGGATTTTGAATTGCCTAATTTGGAGTTTGATCCAACAACTTATCGTGCAAACTGGTCTTACGTTCAAGGAGCAGAAGAGTACGATTTTGAATGGGTCTTTATTGATCGTTTTTCTCGTGAGTATGATGAGCTTACGACTATTTTAAATGATCCAACTCAATTTGGTATTGATGGTTATAAAAAAGCATTTGAACTAAAAGAAAGTGCTCGAGTAAGAGTATCTGGAACTCATTTTCTATTGGATAAAACGTATACCACTGGCCGTCTCTTTTTTAGGGTTCGTGCAGTTTCAACATTCGCAGATGCTCTAGAGGTGAGTGATGACATGAAGCTTGGTGAATGGACTTACTTTAAGAACTCTAGTGCGTATGTCAATGGCTCTGCTTTGGTCACTAATTTAACCTATCATGAAATTAATTATGATTCGGATTTTGAAAGTATTCAAAACTGGTTGTATGGAGTTGCTTTTGCTGAAAACGGAAAAAATGTGAGTTCCGTTACTTTCTATGATGGAAGCAACAGAGGACGACAAAGTCTAACCTACAATACATCGGATGATATTACATTAATTGGGGAATCAAAATACGATTATGAGGGGAGACAGACAATAAGTGTTATTCCCGCACCAGTTAAAGGAAGAAAGCTCGGGTATCATTCTGATTTTAACTTAGTATCTGTTGGGAATGAATTTTCCGAAGAAGATTTTGACGGAGTAGTCGGTAGCCCATTATTCATCAGTCCTGGTGTCGAATCTGGAGCTGCTCAGTATTTTAGTTCAGTGAATATGCTCACAGATGACTTATTTAGAGATGCCATTCCAGATGCTGGAGGATACGTTTATAGCCAAACCATTTATAGAAATGATGGTTCAGGAAGAATTGAACGGGTAGGCGGAATTGGAGAAGAATTTAAAGCAACTGGAGAACATGCTGTTGAAACTTTTTATGGGTCTCCTACTTCCACTGAATTGGTCCGCTTGTTCGGGAGTAACGTCAATGTTAATCCTGACGGGTACCGTAAAGAAATGGTGAAGGATGCTAATGGACAATATAGTGTTACGTATTTCGATAAGCGTGGAAATGTAATTGCTACTGGATTAACTGGAGATGCGCCAACGAATTTAATTGAATTGGATGACGCGAATGAAGTGACAATTGAAACACCCCTGAATGATAATAACAATGCTATTGATCCCTACACGATGGAGTCGAAGCACACTTTTATGAATTCAAAAATTGATAACACAATTATGCTCGATTATGATGTAAGTGGAAATATAAATACGATTACTACATCGGCAATGGCCGTTCAAGGTATTTATCTTACACCCTTTATAGATGATGGAGAGTTAATTCTATGTAGTTCTTGTCGTTACGAATTAACTATAGATGTTAGAGACGATGAAGGCCAGCCAGTTGGTGCGTCCCCGTTTGTTTTTCCGATCGATCAAACGTATACGAACGATATCTGTACTAATTCTCCATTGGGGTATACTATGCCTACGATCAACTTGACTTTTGAGAATATTGGTGAGTACACTATCGTGAAAACCTTAACCGTTGATGTTGAGAGCATGCAGACAGCTTTCAATAATGAGATAACTTCTCTTGGTTTAAATAATTCGTCCAATTTTATCAGTGACTATTTGGAGATCGTTGATTTATCTGGGTGTTATACGAATTGTGATGACTATTGTATTGCGAGTTGGAAGCTATTTGCAATAAAGAATGATCCAGAAATTTCAACAAAGTTGGAAGCTGATAATGCTTGGGATAACATGTTGCACGGAGCTCAGGATCTGGAAATTGCTGATTGTCTTGAGAGAGAATGTGATTTAGATACAGAATTGGAAGATATAGATCTTGCTCTAGAGCCGCAGGAAGCGAATACAAATTGCGAATTATGCCAATCCTTGGCAATTGCAATGGGAAAACAACTTGAGGTTGGAGGAGCGTTTTACCCAGATGTTTTAGTTGACAATCCTAACGAGATTGTAGATGGAGAACCTTTGAGTTATTACTTAATTCCTGCTAATGTGGATCAATGGACACCAGAAATGGCTCTTTCTATTGTGGGTCTTCACAGAGAAGCCTGCCATTTATTAACATGCAATCAGTGGGCAGCTTCATTAAGTTATTCAATGAAACTGGTAATTAAACAAAATATTAACGGTTGGGATCCTTTGTCTTTGTTATTTACAACACCTTACAATACATCTGTAACGATTTTATCACCTAGTGTTTCACCATTAACCCAAGACCCCTTTATAAATTCATCATTTAATTCAGTAGGCGCATCGTTTCAAAGTAGAATAAATACTTTTTTAGATGATAATCCAATTCCTAATGTACCTTCTAATAGTTCAAATTCAGGTAATCTTATTGATTACACAAATAAATTTCTGGCATGGTTAATATCACCAGCAGGAGCGGGAGCAATCTTGTCATCTCAAGAAATTGAAGATTATAAAATCTTAATTTTTTCAGGGATGTATGATAGAGTAAAAGAGGATATAGTAGCGGAATACAACGCTAGTTTAGATCCAGAGTGTCAATTTTATGAGGATGACGAAATATTTAAAGGAAATCAAACTCAAATAAACCAGGCCATTGCGGTTGATGATGTATTAAGCGCATTTGAGAATTCAGTGTTATCATGTGAAGATCGAGCGTTTTCGAATACTTTAAAGTGGTTGGATCTAATAGCCCACGAATGTAAAGTTTCGCTTGGATTACTTCAAATGGTTAATTCCTCACCGAATCCAAATGATCCAATTGAATTGGTCTATATTAATACTTTTAACGCAAACGATCTAAAAGGAGCTTATATAGGAGGTACGGAATCCACACTTGCTGAACTTTTTTATGCGTTCACAATGGAAACATGCAGCACGAATACTTTTGGTTATTTCTACGACCCAAGTAATGGTGGTATTATTGCAAATGCGCCAGGGCAAACAGAGTATGATGCAATTATTGTTATTCTAAATGATTTAGAAGCGAACGGAAACTGTGGTTTCGACACAACTGTGTTTTTTGAGACTTGTACACCTGAGGCTCCTAGCAATTTGGACATTACTGTAAATTCTGCATATTCAACTTCCGTCAATATTGTTAGTGCTGCTCAGGCTCAGAATGCAATTCAAGTTTTATTTATCTTAGGTTTTTTTACTCACAACAACGACAGTTATGATTACCTCGAGTCCCACCCTAGCGGAATTGGTTATTCGGAAGTTTACGCGACTAACTTATTAGATCAGGATTTAGGAAATGGGCTTGTTGGGGATATTTATATTCGAATGAAACGACACTTAATTTCGGGTGTTCCTGTGTTACCTCAACCATGGGAAATGCTAGATTTGAGTTGGGAAGTTCGGAATGCTGGAAGTTCGAACGGAATCACACAAGAAGAATGTGCTTATAGTGGTGAAATAGATCCTTTATTCCCCTCAGTGTACAGCTTATCTAGAATTGTAGGTGCCTCATTAAATCAATCAACGTGGGTAGGGAATGTGATCAATACTTTAACAAATAATCTATTCGAACTAACGTATACCCATAACAATGGTTTCCAAACTCCGGGTCAGGCAGAGCTAAACACACCTTGTGTAAATGTACCTTTTAATCCGTCCAATTATAATTTAAATTATGATTTACCTTCTCTAGACTGGCCTTGTTTTACAGAACCTGACTATTTAGAGGATTGTAAAGCAACAGAAAGTTATGAAGCTGAAGTTGATGCCCAGAACTACTTCAATAGTTATCTGAATGGGTTGCAAAACCAATTTTTAGCATCAACGAAAGAATGCATCGATAAGGCAGTTGAGGACTTTAGAATGTCATACAAGCTTAAAGAATACCAATACACGTTGTATTATTATGATTTGGCAGGAAATCTTGTTCAAACAGTCCCTCCACAAGGGGTTGATATTTTGCCTCCAGCAGCATTTCCAGCTGGAGTTTGGAATCAAACAGAGCCAGCTCACAAAATGGAAACGCGTTACAAATACAATGGCTTAAACACCTTAATTGCGCAATACACACCTGACGGTGGACATTCGGATTTTGTCCTCGATGAATTGTTCAGAGTTCGGTATTCTCAAAATGCTAGACAAAGTGATGAAAGTAAAGCATCATATAGTAAATACGATGATCTAGGTAGGGTAACAGAAGCCGGTGAGATGTTCTTGCCTACCAACACCATTGCATTTCTTCAATCAAAAGCAGTAGACAATACTTTCCCTTCAACGATGAAGATGGACCATACAATTACCTATTATGAGGAAGGGTATACTCCTGACCTGACTATTGCAAATAGTTTTAAATACGGTGAACAAAAAAACCTTAGAAACACCATTGGTGCTATTTACCATATCCAAGCCGATTATGACGCTTCCGGATATGCAATTACAGGAACACAAAGAAAATCTGTTATTTCGTACAGTTACGACCCTCATAAAAATGTTGAACAAGTAGTGACTACAAATTATATGCTGAAAAAATTAGGGCATCATAATAAAACAGTGAATTATGACTATGATTTAATTTCGGGAAATGTGAATGAAGTCATTTACCAAGATGGATTTGAGGATGAATACCGACATAGTTATGATTACGATGCCAACAATAGACTGGTAAGAGCATTTACAAGTCGAGACGCAGGTACAAGCTGGGACAAAGAAGCCAAATACCTCTATTATTTACACGGCGCATTGGCCCGAGTAGAACTTGGAGAAGATGAAGTTCAGGGAACAGATTATGCCTACAATTTACAAGGTTGGTTGAAGGGAGTGAACTCTTCAACACTTAAAACCGATCGCGATATAGGTCACGATGCGGGAAGTGGGGATAATGCTTACTTCGGAACGGATTCTTATGGATATAACTTAGGATATTTTGCCAACGATTATCAGGCAATTGAAGATGACACGCTCAATGAACTGGATAATGCCTTTGCGTTTACGGATCATTTGCAAGATGTGAATTTGAATGGGAACAATGAGATGGGAAGTTTATTCAATGGAAACATTTCTCACATGGTAACGGCCATGATGAATTTTGATGAAGAGGTTATTTCAATATTGGGAAATAATTATCAATACGATCAATTGCAGAGAATTAAATCAATGAAGGTATATCAAACCAACAATTTAAGAGCTAGCAATAACTTTGTTGGGGCAACTTTATTCAATGGTGGAGCCTATGCTTCAACATACGATTTTGACGGGAACGGAAATTTGATGCACTTAAATAGAAATGGTAGTGATGGTAACATCATGGATGAGTTCACTTATGGGTATTATAATAGTTCAAGTAATAATGCAACGCCTGACAATGCAATTGTTCATTCAAACAGATTAGCGAATGTTGCAGACAATAACACCGTTGCTAACACAATTGACGACATTGAGCCTGGACAATTGCCTGATAATTATCAATACGATGCTTCAGGTCAATTGATAGAAGACAAGCAAGAAGATATTAAAGAAATTGTTTGGTCTGTAACAGGTAAAGTAAAAGCGATCAAATTCACTGCCGCAGGAATTGCCGCAGGAAAAAAAGATGTTTCTTTTATTTACGATCCGATGGATATGAGAATTGCGAAAATTGAAAAGGATCAATTCTGTATTAATTGGACGCATACGTATTATAGTTATGATGCTCAAGGAAATGTAATGGCGACTTATAAACGCGAACAAGCTCCCGTATTTTCTCCTCCAGCAGAATCGGGAATAAGGTTCACGGACGTGCTCACATTGCAAGAACATATGATTTATGGGTCTAGCCGTCTTGGCGTAGATAATCGCATGATGGAGTTAACTTCTGCTTTTATTGCTGAAGGCTATGACAATACTCCAATTGATTTGTGCGGAGGGAACCCGAGTATTGAATGGATTAATGTAATTAACACTGAATACGATCAATCGTATCGGGAAGTTGGCAAGAAAAATTATGAACTTTCAAATCACTTAGGTAACGTTCTTAACGTTATAACAGATCGGAAATTAGGTTTTGATGATGATGGAGATTCTAATTATGATTACTATTCGGCAGATGTTGTTTCGTTTAGTGATTACTATCCCTACGGTATGTTATTGCCTGGCTGTGAAACTGCTTTCACGTATGACGAGGAGGTAGATGCATTGACTCAGAATTTTGAAGTTGATACAGAAAATTGGGAAGAGACAGTTGGTGCAGGGAATCAAATGAGCGCCGTGAATGGAGAACTGGAAATGGTTTCAAACACTCCAGGTCCCGAAGCTATTTTGAACTCACAGTATATAAGCTTAACAGACGGAAATCAATACACTGTAGAATTAGATTTTGATGAAGGGAATGCACCTGTAGGTTCTGTAAGACTTACTATAGGTCGTCAAATTGGCGGATCAATGGACTTTACGCTTCAACCTGTTTTGGTTGCTGGTTCAAATAGTTTTACGTTTACAGCAACTCAGGCAACACTATTTATGCTTACGTGTTCATCGACTGGGGTAACTTATACTATTGATAATTTTAGAGTCTATGAATCAGTAACACAAAATGGAATTTGTGAGCAGAGACATGGGACTGAAGGTGATGGTTACCGTTACGGCTTCCAAGGTCAGGAGATGGACGATGAAGTTAAAGGGAAAGGGAATAGTGTGAATTACAAGTACAGAATGCACGATCCGAGGATAGGTAGGTTCTTTGCGGTTGATCCTTTGGCGAGTAGTTATCCGCACAACAGTCCTTATGCTTTCTCGGAAAATCGACTTTTAGATGGTGTAGAATTGGAAGGGCTGGAGTTTAATCAATCTACCCAAGGATTACTTGATTTTGCAAATTCTATAATGCATTGGACTCCAGAATCTAATGGTATTCGGAATATGTCGGACGCAGAGGTTATGGCTTTAAAAGAAAATTATGCAGTAGAAGTTAAAGCCGACGATCCGTATTTCAGGGTTAACTTAAACGGTTCTCGCATACCAAAAGGACCCTACATTAAGGCTTCTATTAGCTTCAAATTAGGCGCTCAAACTAAAGAAGGGGTTACAGTTCTTGGAGTGGGTACTAAACTTGATGTGGGAATTGGCATTGAAGTCGCCAAGGCAGAAATACTAATAGGAATGGATCATACTTATGTTAATATAGAAATTATGAATAGTTCAGATGTTGAAACAACTATTGGTGGACATGTACTTGCGGGAGGTGCAAGCGCAACTTATACGAAAAGTATTGATGGAGGTGACGCTTCATTGATTGAGGGGAATTTGAATTTAGGGCCAGTCATGTATAACGTGGATTCAGAAGGGAATGCCTCCATATCTATTTCAGTACTTGAGGCTTCGCATACGGTCACGACGCCTGCAGGTCAATTGTCAACAACAGTTCAATTATCTATCGAAAACTTTACAGTTAGTGGCATGCCTAGTGGAGAGGCTGTTGATGGTTATAACACTTCACATAATCAAATGTCGGCGGAAACAAGACGACGAGAATTTAGAATCAAGGAGCAAAGAGAAGAGGTACGTGATAAAGCGAACGCGAGAAAAAAGAGAGAAATATTGGTTAACTTTTATGACAAAAATGAAGTCACATACAAAAGTAGGAATTCAAAAAGAAAAAATCAAAAAATACGAATTAGAGGAAATGTAGTCCAATAGTGTTGTTTTTAAAAGGGTTCCTTACATTTACAATGAATAAAGTAAAATGATTTAAGAACTATAATATGAAAGTTTCAATATTCTTGACAATCATAATTGTTGCGAGTTGTTCTGGCTTGGATGATCAAGGCCATAATCTTGATGACCAGAGGTTAACTACTGAGGAGTTAGAAAAAGCAATTGATTTGAATATTGAAAAAAATATTATCAAGTTTATTAATATCAACTGGAATGACGCAAGAATTAAGAACTTTAATGAACTAATTTCGCGAAATTCTAAAAGTGTAACTGCCGAATACTTATATATAAGTATTGATGATCGTGAATGTGAGTTGAGTGTATTGCCGAATGCTTATAAGGTTGAAGACTCCCTTAGATATAAGATTGAATTTCAAGATTCTAAACTAGGTGAAATTATCAACTATAGAATTAAATTTCAGCTTAGTAAAGAGTTAGAGGTAATAGCATTTTACGCTGAAATTTATTCTAAAAAAAATGGGGAAACGCATAAAAAAATATTACTTGATAAGGGAGCTTATTTGTTAAAACAAGAATAAATCGGTCTTCGGGAAATGTTTCAGATTATCACCTGAAGCTAAAACTCTCAAACCACTTGAAAATCTCAAATCTACTGCATAAAATTGTAGATGGAAAGAGACAAAATCATCAAGCTGATAACTGAGGATATTAAGCACAACCAACTACTCAACGGATTAGATAACATTGGACTAAGAGACGACGACAGGTACACTCTCTCGATAGATCTTCTGGTTGCTGATATGATGGGTCATCCAGAAACAAAAGTCCCAGACAAATGGCTAGAGGCTTACCATCAAACCATGCTTTCTATTCCGTTTAACATTCCAGAGGAAGAAGCGCACAGACGGGCGGTAATCCTCTTTGCCGTCCTTTCTACTCTTTGAAGAAAAGTTGTTGAAATTCATCAGATCGGAGAATGAACATTATTCACAAAGCTCAGTAGATCATTTCCGTTTTGAAATTCTTTCGAGATAGAATTCGGGTAAGCCTTTTGGTATTCTAGACAAGCTTTAACAAATCCATCTTTAACTGTTTTGGATGGGTTGTGAAGCCGAATGTAAAGGATAAGTTGTGGGATGCCTGAGTGAGGATTCTTCTTTACATATCCGATAGTGTGAATCCAACCATTGAATGTTATAACCTCCTCATTCTCTAGGAATACTTTGGAAGCAAGTTCATTTGTAAAGTTTAGAAATCTCATACCATATTTTCATTTAAATTCCTCTATGCCCACTTTGAAATACTCGGCTAATTTACACAAAGTAGTGTAGGAAATATCTCGTTTTCCTTGTTCGATCCGAGCAACATGAATACCAGTGTCGTTGTAAACATCTTCTTGAGTAACATTCTTCTGTTTTCTCAATTCCTTCAAGCGTTTGGCAAGGCTTAATAGTAATTCTTGATTCTCCATGACCGAAAAGTCAGGATTTGCGTTTATATTTGTAATGACCGTACAGTAAGTTTAATTTAAATCACACATCATGAAAAGTAAAATCATCATTATCGCAGTAATTCTATTCTCTACTATCTCTTGTAAGAAAAAAGGTTGTACAGATCCAATAGCAACCAACTACAGTTCTGAAGCAGGGAAGGATGACGGAAGCTGTACATATGCACCAACAAATCACGGGCTAATTATCGGTGAATGGCATCAAGATAGTTCACAAACTCATTTGGATGCAACTTCTGTTCTTGCTAGCAACATAAATACAGACCCCGTTGGATTAAACACCACAGAATATACAGCAACAAATGTCTTATATCATCAAGCATATGGAACTATCACAAATGATTTAGGAACTTATTCGTGGTTGGATGCGGACAGGTTCATTTTAGGTACTCAAACGTCTACCATTCATCAAATATCTGCTACAACGTTGGTGGTTGATAATTCTGCGTATTTCGCAGGATATCCTAATGCGTTTAATAGAAGGTACTTTCATAAACTATAAACTCTTCAATCATAGATCACGCGTTTATGAAAATGGACAACGCCGAATATTTTATAATAGGCCTCTCATGTGGAGTTGCTTTGGCAGGAGTTGTGTTGATCGTACTTTGGTTCGTGATCTAGTTACACCCGCGCTCTTTGGTATCCGCAGGGAGCTAGTTTTCGATCAAATTTGATAGGAAAGAGAAACAAGAATCCTTTAAATATTAATAATAGTAAGACCTTTCGTCCTTCGATTAAATTTCAGTCGTTGGTTTTGGGCTGTTTACGTGTATTTGCGGTCATTTACGCTACAAAATTCATCGTACATGGATTTCCAATTTTTTGTCCCACCAGTATAAAAGGTAAGCGGATCAACTAGATAACTTCCACGGCTAATCTCTTTAATGAGTTTCTTTTGTCTAAGTGATCTAAGTGAATTCTTGACTGTCTTGGTTGAAAAGTCTAATGATAGAGCAATGTCACCAATTTTTCCATCAGTAAGAGGAATCGTGTTGTCTTTTCTTGATTTGTTATCAACCATAATCATGAGTAGTTTCAACTCCAATGCAGTCAAATCTTTGAGCCATTCATAACCTGCCGTTGTTCGTCCCATAACAAAGGATTCATCGTTGCCTCTAATGGAGGTTGTTGTTACGGTTTTGATCTCTCCAGTCTGAAGGTCAACGGTTTGTTGTTCGTGTATAATTTTCTTTTTTGCCATACCACATGATCAGAATAAAGCTTGATTTTCTCAGGGAACATGCAAATTTTCATCAGAGTAGTGAACTAAATCACCACTGTGGTGCAAAAAAACACCAGATTGGTGAAAATTGGTCTCAGAAGATATTGGAAACCAAGAAGATTTGAAAAGTGCCTCTTATCATTATCTTAACCGAAAAATTTTAAGTTTCTATTTTGAAAAAAGTTAATGCGGCAGAACTTCTTCGTCAGATCGACAAACGTGCAAATGAGTCTCCTTTTAGAGTAGATTTTGAAATGTTTAAGTATTCTAAGTTTACGGGGCATAGGGTACGTGCTTCTATTATCTCAGCAGGCTATGAAAAAGAGTTTAAGTCTGAGAGTAGAAGAAAAAGATATGTAACGCTTAAGCGTAATCAGGCAATTCATTCGATGCTTTTTGATCGTGTTTGGAGTGCGAAATTGGCTGGTATACATCAAATTAAAAAGGAGGACGTTACTTTTTACTACTCTCGGTTGATTCATATGAGGATCATGATTAATAATGATTTTGGATTAGAGTTCAGAGAGTTTGTGATGCAAAGAGCGAAAGAATGTTTTGAAATCGAGAATCAGAAAAAGCAAGTCTATCTAACAGGAATAGCCGGTGGAAATAGAGATAGAACCAAGGGTAGAAAGGGACTGTTTAGGAACCTCTTAGCAGGCGAAGCCTATAAGCGAGAGCATCCCGTTCCACCTAGATTGATGATCGAAGAAGAACTCTTTCCTAGAACAGATGAAATTTCAATCATCGAGGAGTATCACAATGAAATCGATTCCTTGTATTTGAAGTCTAAATCGTTTAAAACTGTGGAGCTTGAGAATGGAACAACATATAGATTGAATAAAAGTGAAATCTCGGAACACAAGTACAAGAAGTCAGTGCGGGAAATCAAGTCAAAAATTAAAGCTTTACAAAAAAGGAGACAATGGCTCTATGATGTTTTGTTTTTGGATGGCGAAGCGAATGATAATTTCACCTTCATAAAGGCAGTAGGAATCTGGTACTTAGAACGGGGTAATAAAGAACTGCTAACGCTCAATGTTACTTCTGTTGGGCAAGGTGAGGCCCTCACTATGGAGTATATGCGCTGGTTTAATTTGCGATTTAGTAGCGAGATTGTGGTGCGGCAAAAAGAAGATCGATTAAGGAAGGATAAGGAATCGAAAGAACTTAAGCGTTCTATCAATAAACTTAAAAAGTTAGACCGTGACAGAAGGGTTATTGCCTTGTATGAAGAAGGTATCAGTAAAGCTGATATTCATAGGCAAACAAATGTTGCTGTTCGTACAGTGGGTGATATTATCAAACGTCATGAGTCTGGAATTGAGGTTGAAATAGACGTTTCAGCTCAAGAACTAGTAACTCAAAGAGAACAAGAGATCTCAGCTCGTGAGGTAATGATAGAACAGGAAATTGCTCGCTATCAGAATCAAGAGAAGGCAAGAGATAAGCAAATGTATCAAGACCTGATTATTCGATTGCATAATAAAGGGAAGAAACCGACACAGATTAGTAAAACAATAGTCATGGTTGGTGCTCGGCAAATCGCGCATGATTTGACAGCACTTAACATTGAGCCTCATTTTGATTTTGATATTGCAACCGAGGAGCAAAAGAAAGCTAAATCAAAGGAAAATGAGGAGGGAGGGAAAATCTCACCACCGACTAAACTCATAGGGCTCTAATAGCATAAATATTATGTGATTTCTGCCGACAATATCCGCCAGTTCTGTTTTGACTCATACTGATAGAATGCTAAGAATTCTAGCCTTATCATATCTACATTAAAAAGCTCGAAAGATAGGTTTTGGATAATGTGAAAAATGGAGAAAAACGTCGGCAAAATTTGCCATAAAAAAAGATTAATATATATAATGATAATTTTATCCGACAAAATTCTCCGTTTGCAAGCTCGGATAGCAGAGGCTTAAGAAAATCTCCTAAATCCTTTTAAACAGCATCACAGCGGTAAGAACAAAGTACTGGAGTTCTGATCTAATAAAGCCCACACCTTCTTGTTTTACTGACTTTTAGCGTGTTCTTGTCTTCGGCGGGAATCGTCTGCAATAAACACATAATATATATGCGCTCCCATTGGGTGGTCATAGTCCTCCCAACTTCATTTCAGTTCCTTGTAATCTTCCTGCAAATTAAATAGACAAGCGGAACTTTCATTCGTTGGGAGTCTGTTTGTGGCATTCTCTGGGCAAATCATGCAGCAACCATTATTATGTTACCACCGACCACCAAAAGTCACAGAGGTTGGCTCTTTTGATACAGATACATTGCCATTCTACCCCCGCTACCTTTTCAAACTGGTTTCAACTCGCACTGAACGCCTAATCTTCAATCGCCCCCGCCTTGGTTTGGTGGGGTTTTGTTTCTCTGTGTCGAACCGTTGAGAGTTTGACCGCCCCCGCTTTTCATTTAATACATACAGATATGCAAGATTTAGTTTACGCCGAGTGTTCGTTTACCTTCGATATGCTAGAAGACAAGTTGGTGTTGTTGATTTCAGACAATGCAATGTTCATGGTTACGACCAAGGAGAACAGTAAGAAGTACGATGAAGAATTCTATCCTGTGACTGCTGAGGGAATAGAAGGCTACAATATTGAGTTTAGAGATGGGGTTTTGGTTTCAACCATGTAACCATTTGTTTTTCTTTGGCATGACTTCATACATCTCTCTGAGATCTGACGGAAGTTCATGTTTAGTGTTGAACAGCCTTATATTGGGAACAAAGTCTTTTCCATGGTCAAGTACAATAGTCTGTTTGTTCCAGAGATAAAGGCATTTTACTGGGGGGGATTGTTCACCTTGATCGTTGAATTCTGGACGATCTACTTGTCTGTAGTACCTATCTCCAACCTTGACATACATTTCTATTAGTGGTATTTCGTTCATGAATGTAAGTTACCAATTTGGTTTCAGAACTGACACATTCTTTTAGTAAGTGAACCAGGAGTCTAATGACAATCCACTGAACACCAATACTGCCAACACATTCCCAACATTGGTTTCACTTCTGACTTTAGTGAACCTCATTTATTCATCCAAAAAATACACCTAATGAGTTTAAAAGGACAACGCACTACAGCGGATTATCTGCCGTGGAATGAGATGCTAGTACTCGTACAAAAACTAGCAAGAGACAAAGATTACGATTTTGCAGTACTGATCGCAACAGGCAGTTACACAGGTCTACGAATTTCTGATCTCCGCACTCTTAAATGGGAAAACATGACAAATCCATTAGTGCTGAACGAAAAGAAGACGGGTAAGTCCAGAACGATCCATCTGCATGACGATCTTCTGCTATTCCTCGACCAAGTCAAACCTGAAACCAAGCCCAAGGATGGTAATCTTCTCTTTGACCTTTCGATACAATACACGAACAGAAAACTAAAGAGAATAGCTACAGACTATGAATTGAACATTAAGTTCTCTACGCACAGTTTTAGAAAAACGTTTGGTCGCAGGATTTGGGAAAAGAACAACCACTCTGAGAAAGCTTTGATTCTGTTAGGTCAGGTGTTCAACCATTCATCTGTTGCCATTACAAAACGCTACTTGGGCATCCGAGACAAAGAGATTCAGGATATCTATCTGAATTTATAGCAAGTATAACTACTCATAACGAAATCATGAAAGAACTAGAAGAATTTAGACAATGGCTCACCACACTGAACTACAACAAGCAAAAGATTTACTTGTACCCGCGCTCTGTTGAACAATTCTTGAAATGGTCGGGCAAAGAACTTCGACAAATCACCAAAGCGGACGCAATGAACTATTTTGAACATCTCAAAACAAGAACGTTCAAGGGTAAGCCACTCTCGAAAAGCTATATTAACTCTGAACTAGTAGGGCTTAAGGCATTTGCTCGATTCTTACACCAAAACAACAAAAGGCTATTTCCTGTTTCCCATTTGATCAGTTGTAAAGTAGAACAGCGACCACCGAACTACCTTACTGAAGATGAAGTGCAAGCTATCTACAATGTCACAACGAATTCAAAGTACGGGTATCGTGATCGGGCTATGCTTGCTCTTTGCTACGGAGGTGGCCTTAGAAGATCAGAGGCAATCAATCTCCACGTTAAGGATATAGATATTAGGCGTGGATATGTTCATGTCAGAGACGGCAAGAATTACAAAGAACGTATTGTGCCACTTCCTCCCAAAGCAATTACACACATCAAAGAATACTTGAAACACGGAAGACCACTTTTACAGAAGGGTATCCACTACCAAAGAGAATTGTTCCTTGGCTACCGAGGTACTTCTATCAAAAGCCAAGTGTTTGAAAAAAGAATACGTGTGCTTGCGGAGCTTACAGAAAACCGAACTCTTATCGACAAGAAAGTAACCATGCATTTGCTGAGACATTCCATTGCTACCCATCTACTACAAAGAGGTGTGGCTCTGGAACAATTGTCAAAATTCTTGGGTCATTCTTCACTGGACAGTACCCAAATATACACGCACATAATCCCTTACAACGATGAATGAAACATTTGAAGACTATCTGCACAGACGGAATTACCAACCCTATACAATCAAAGCAAAACTTAGAGTTGTTTCAGGCTATGAAGCTTGGTTGGGTCAGAACAATTCAGCTATCGAAATGGCAAACCATTCCACAGCCATTGCTTACATCGCATATCTGAAGACCAAACGCCAGACAATCCACACGATCAATCTCAAACTATCCAACTTACGACAGTTCTACAACTTTCTAGCAATGGGGCGTAACCCGTTTAGAGAATTGAAGGTGAAAGGCAAGAAAAGCAAAGTGTTTACCAATCTACTGAGCGAGGACGAACTATTGATGTTTTACTTATCGTTCCCAGAGCAAACAGAGCTTGATATCCGAACCAAGATACTAGCAGGTTTTTACTTGTTTCAAGGCATTGCAACTAGAGAGATGGTACTCTTGGAAATTGGACATCTGGACTTACAGCGTAGACGAGTAATTATCCCTGAGACCTTGCAAGGAAATAAGCGAATACTTCCACTAAACCCAATCCAAATGGTGCTACTCAATGATCACTTTTCTATACCACTGGATGCGGAGTTACTGATTTTTCAAACGTTAAGCATTGCCAAAAACAAAGCACACATCATCAATCGAGTTCATTTTGGGTTGAAAGGGTTTGAGGGGTACAAAAGTCTCTTTCAACTCCGTCACTCGGTTGTCATGAATTGGCTCAAAAGAAGCAACCTAAGACAAGTTCAGTACAATGCAGGGCATAGATATATTTCGACTACTGAAAAGTACTTAGAGAGCGACTATGAAGAACTAAGAATTGCGATAGTGGATAAGCATCCGTTGGGGTTGTTATAAGTGGTTGTACTCATTGTTGTTTACGAGGATAATTTGTAGTTTTGGTAAACATTTAATATTAATACGATTATGTATACTGCTGCCACTGTAAAAGAAACAATAAGCTCAGGAAGTAATGTTCATGTTGGGGCAAGCTATACAGGGGCGTCACTTAAAGAATTTGCTCGCTTAGCTGTTAGTAATGATATTCATTTAACAATCAGCACTGAAGGTAAATATACGGGGGCTACAATTAAAGAACTCGCAAGGATTGGAAAAAAGAATATCACAATTATCCTAAAATAATCTTATCAATAAGACTCACACATTATGAATCAGGAACAAGCAATTGACTTAATTGAACAGAAATATTTGGTAAACGCGAACCCAGTATTTGTATATTCTGAGGATGGCTATTACCTTGGGTATTTTCAAGATTTTGCTGACGCTGCTGCTTTAAAAAATGAAAAGAAATACCGTTTAGTGCCATTGACTTTATCGAAGAGACTTAAAGATGAACACGAGAATAGTCAATTATTAGATACAAGATATAGTGTAATTATTGACACTTCAAAGGTTAGAGACATTAGGGAAAGTATGCGAAAAGAAGGTGCAGATGCACTTTTATCTGCGTCCAAGAATTATTCGAATAAAATCATTCAATTTACAGATGGTAAAACATTCAAATTTGAAAGCTCAAGATTGACCCTGACTCTTGCCAATGAGAGTGATATTTGGAAAGAATCATATGACAAAGTAGACGAGTTTCCGTATGGTATTAAGGAACTTTTGGAAGAACGTAAAGAGCACATTTACTGTATTGAACTGGATGCTCAATTAGTAGAATTAACTGATAATCTCAGCCCAACAATCCGATACGCTAATCTTGAACATCTACTAAGTACATTTGGAGGTGAAGCTTTTGATATTCGAATGTCTTAATTCTGTACAATTTGTATTGGGACTCAATTTCACTTACTAACCCAAAGTAACCCAACATCATATCCGAAAAGGCTTCCAATCCCTACGGTATGTTGATGGATGGACGCCATGGTCAAGCAGCATCAAGCGATTACCGTTACGGCTTCCAAGGTCAAGAAGACGACCCAGAGATTAAGGGAGAAGGTAACAGTACGAATTACAAGTACAGAATGCACGATCCGAGGATCGGTAGGTTCTTTGCGGTTGATCCTTTGAGTCCACAATACCCTCATTATTCTCCTTATGGATTCAGTGGGAATCATGTGATCAATTCTGTTGAATTAGAAGGACTAGAAGATGTTGAAGTTTTTAATTCAACAAAGAGTGGATCGGTTTATAAACGCACCTATACAGATAAGGATTTAAATCAAGATGTGAGGCTCGTAGTGCACTGGACGGCACATGGTCAGCCGGCATCGTATGAGTTTCAGACACCAAATGGTGGAACTACGCTTAGATCTTTTAATACCAAGTCAGATTTCAATATGGAGGTCATTAATGCTTTAATGGGAAATAGAACTGAATTTCACATAGCGCCAATTCAAGGTTCAGATGCTGCGAGGAATGGCTTTTTTGATGGTGTGGCTGATTTTGGAACGGACTTTGTGGTAAACGGTGGCCTTATTGATATGAGTAACCCACCAACTAGGCTAGAACTTTTGAAAGGAATGGGTATAGGCACATTGGACGTTATAAGTGGTGGGAAAGTCACTCAAACTCAAGCTGAAATTCTTGCGGCTCAAGGAGATATGTATGGAGCTGGGCACACATGGGGGTATAATACCATACCATTATTGGCTGGCACTGTGCAATTAGGAGTTGGCATTGGAATTAGTCCTGGAGTTGGACCTTCAGTAATTACAAGAGGCTCTTCTGGAGTGTTAAAATCACATTTAAAGATTATGGGAGATTTAGGCTATTTCGATCAACTAGCTCATGGTAATTCTCTTAACAGCCTTAAACCAACTTGGGGGTATAAACTATATGAAGCAGATGGAAGTTTTTTAAAGAATGGAATAACCTCGAAGGCGGTCGCGGAAAGTAGATATACTAAATCCTATATGACAAATAAATTCATGGAAACTAAACTTTTTGACACAAGACGTGCAGCATATAATTGGGAATATTCAGAGAATCAAGTGCATCGCGGGCCTTTGAATTTGAATATGCATTGATTAAGTTTACCTAACTGAATTTTTTCAAAAAAAGTCTATGATAAATAATATTTTAGGATGTTTTGCATCAACAACAATTGGAGATGATCAAGGTGCTGTGTTTAGAAGTTACGTATGGGGAGAAAAAGGAATAAATGAAACTTTATCAAAACTGAAACATAAAGATTACGGAAAAGATATTGTGAGAGTATTGTTTCAGTTTTATGTTAATCCTAATCCATATTTGATTGAGAATATCAGTGAAATTGAAGAGTATAGGAAAAAGGAGAAGGCAATAGGGATGTCTTTGATAATTAATGAAGAAAATTTTTTTAGTAAAAGTGAAAATGAGCGGTTTGAATTTCTTATAAATTCAATGTACGACAAATTGGATGTTTTGGATGTGGTGGTTAAACGTAAAAAATTAGATACAAATGTTGAATTGTTAAAAAAAGATTTTTTAATGATATTAGAGTCTGAGGAACACTAAGGAAACTAATTATTTCGTTCCTCCCTCGTAGAACTCGGTCGTGGTAGTAGGTAGTGTTCCAGATTTATTGATGAATCATTTAGGTATTACTACTTAAAACAAGCTAATTAAGAGTAGTCTTTGCTCATTTCTGTGTAATGTTTCTGAAGCAATACTAGATTTGTTTGTAATGAAACGAACTCTAAGTAAGCGGGAATGTCAAGTATTAAAGTTGATATTAGCCGAATATAGTCTACTGGAAATATCTATTGTGCTGGAGATTTCTTTGAGTCGAGTGTATGACATCAAGAGTATCATTATGGAAAAGTGGGAAATAGATTCTAAGAATCTGATGGGTTTACTTTTGGAAGGTATTCGTCGTGGCTATGTAGAAGTTGAGAGGGATAGTTTTGATATAACCACTTGAATATTTCAAATCTACTGCATAAAATTGTAGATGGAAAGAGACAAAATCATCAAGCTAATAACTGAGGATATCAAGCACAACAAACTACTCAACTGATTACACAACATTGGACTGAGAGACGACGATAAGTACACACTCTCGATAGATTTATTGGTCACTGATATGATGGGTCATCCATGGTACATTCCACGCATTCTGCAACAAAACCGTTTCAATAGAAGCAATAAGGAACTTAGCCCCATTGGAGCTTACTGAATATTTCTTTTGCAATTGACTTATGTTGGCGCATCCCATGTTTACCAATTAAACTTACAAACCCCATTTTACATGAATTTTCAAGTTGATCATGTGATACGAAGTGGAAATTCCCAGAGATACTATCAATTTGATTAGTTTTCGGGTATAGAAGGATGCTCCTATCTGCCTTCCATAGAAGGTTATATGCAAACATTTGTTTAAGTGTAAAATCCAGTGATGTTGACCCGTCTATTCCGGTCCAAGCTGACCCGTCAATTTAAAGTGTCAAAAACGTGTTTTGAGTTGAGTCATTTAGGGTTAAAAATATGCATTAGTTTTCACTTGTGTTTTTTGCTCTTTTTCT
>JAWUWJ010000020.1:0-13625 GCA_034111925.1 Crocinitomicaceae bacterium | reverse complement strand
TATTATTATCCTTGATTTGAATATGCCAGTAATGGATGGTAGAGAAACAATCAAGGTTATTGGTTCATTGGAAGAAGACATGAGGCCTGGAATCGTTATTCTAAGCATGCATGATACCGAGGAACATGTTCGGAAATACATTGGCATGGGTGCAAATGCTTTTCTGTCGAAGGGGTGCGAATATTCGGAACTTCTTACGGCCATTAATGATGTGCATCAAAAAGGATTCCACTTCAATAAAATTGTGACGCGCGATTTGTTAAAAGACATTCTAAAAATGACGCGAAAAATATTATTGGACAACCCATTGTCGCAGCGAGAGATACAAATTGTACAATTTATTTGCAAGCAAAAAACAAGTTCAGAGATTGCTGAAGCCCTTAAAATAAGTCTTCGAACGGTTGAGAATCACCGTTTGCATATCATGAAAAAAATAGGAGCGAAAAATGGTGTTGGGCTTTTAACCTACGCCATGAAAACTGGACTTTTGGACATTGAACAACTTTAGTAAAACCTTGAAAACGATTACTCAACCCAAGTATAACTACTTATTTTGAGTTGAATTGAATGAAATCCAATCAAAGACTGCACACCTCTCCACATTATCATTCTATATTTGAATACTACTTTACCACTAATACCACGACCTATCAAAATTATTAAAGTTGCTATTGCAGAAGATCACTTGGTCTTTAGAAATGTTTTCACTCAAGCCATAAATAGCTTGGATGATATACGAATGATATTCGGCGCCGGAAACGGACTGGAAGTCATCGAGAATCTTAAAAATCATCGGGTTGATGTTCTTCTTCTAGATCTAAACATGCCTATAATGGATGGTACTCAAACCTTAGAGTATGTCCGTGAACATTATCCGGGGATTCATGTCTTAATATTGAGCAGCGATTACAGCGACTTATATATTCGAAAATACATGCAGCTTGGTGCTAGAGGGTATTTGTCCAAAGATTTCGATTATGAAATAATTTTGCAAGCCATTCGCTCTGTTTTCCAGCAAGGATTCTTTTTTCACGATAAAGTCTCTAGGGTTTTGCTTGCTGAACTGGTTGCAAAACGTACAATTTCAGTGCGCAAATCTTCTGATCCTATGACCTCCCGTGAAATAGAAATTATCCGCTTGATCTGTGAGGAAAAAACCAATTTCGAAATTGGCCAAGCACTTTCCATCAGTGTACGAACGGTTCAAAACCATCGCTTGAGAATCAACAAAAAGACGGGAGCTAAAAACGCAGTTGGAATTTTGGTTTACGCGCTTAAGAATGGGCTGTACCAATTGTAAATAAAAAACCCACTCATTCGGTACAACCGAGACAAGTGGGTTCACATTTTATTAAAGAATACTCCTATTTTCCCTTAGGAACATGCTTGTTCGTAAATTTATCAGCCGCATTATTCCAACCGTCAATTAGACTTCCTCTTGTCTTATTGTTGACTTCGTTCACTTTGTTGTATGCTTCAACTGCGGCGTTCATTTCCTTCACTGCATTGTTGAATTCATCAACGTTTTCTTGCGTTCTGTTTTTCTCTTTGATCTGATCAAATCCTTCTTTTATTTTCATGAAGTTTTCTGCTTTCAAAAAGTAATCAATGGCCAATTGCGTGTCTTCAACTTCCTTTTGGTAAAATTTGAAAAGCGCTTCAGTCGCATCAACCATTGTGTTGTCTCCTTTGTATGGGCTCACTTCCTTCAGTTTCGCCATCCCTTCCTCAGAAGTTGAAGTAAGCGCTTCTTTGTTTTGTTCAATCGCACTTAAATCCTTACTTCCTATCGCATCGATCAAATAAATTTCTTGCTTGTTGCTTTTGAAGAAAATCAGGAACACTTCGTTGTAATGATCGTATACCTTTCCTGCGATTTCCATTTTATCATTCATTGGATCGTCAGACGCAATTATCTCAATATCATGCGCTTCAGCAAACACCTTTTGTGCTGCAGAAAGATCTTTCCCTGCTTCTGATTGCTTGTCATTCGCCAATTCTCTTGCCAACATATACGCTTCCATTGCATCATAAGATTGCTCAGAAACCTCTTCCATGTCAACGATTTTTGCGTAATCTTCCTTCAAAACAATATTTACGATATTTAAGAAATGAACGACAGCATCTTTGTAAGTGGCATCTCCCTCAAAATCCTTTGCTCTTTTCGCTTTTCCCAATGCAGCACTTGAAGACGCAATTAATTCTGCTCTTCTTTTCTCCACTTTTCTTGCGCTTTTTCCATGCGATACAGATCTTGTGTAATCCCACATGTCTTTTTGAATAATATCTGATTCTGCAGAAAAATAATTCATATAAGTTCCAGCGTCTGCTGTGCTTTGAGCCATTGCTAATCCTCCAATAAAAAGGAATGATAATAGTATTAGTTTTCTCATATTTATTTGTTTTTTGACGTTGTTCTACTCAAACGCCTTTTAATTTACTGATTAATTAATTCAAGCATTATCGTGTACGCCTCGGCCAATTCTGGATCAGAATCAATCTCTTCGTGGAATGCTTCTTTGTACTTGTTTAAATACTCGCTCATTTTGTACACTTCTTCGTCGTACTGCAAAGATTGAGACTTAAAACTACTACTCGCTTCATCATATACCTTTTCAAGCGTCTCTTTCAATGCATTGACTTTTTCACTGAGCGCCAAACTTTCTGTCAATCCCATGTATTCATAATCAACGCCTTCGTAAAGAGCATCAATTTGCTCACCGAAAGACTTCACCTTATTAAAAAGCTCCGCGCCAAGCTGCCGTTCCTTACTTCTCGATTCGATGCTCGCTAAATCAATTTCAGGCAATGCAGTGTAGTACATTTTCTTTTCAATAGAATCAAGGTTCAGAACATTTGGATAATCAACTTCTCGGAACGGATCGTAATCATAAGGCACTTCCAGGTTTATGTCAGGAACAACACCGTTGACTTGGTTCGTTTTTAAATCGATCCGATACAATCCCATTCCGGTCACTTTTACAAATCCCCACTTTCCTGCGGCGTCACTGTCTGGCGAAACATTATCTGGGGCCACAGGAAACACGGATTGACCTGTTGCCTTACCAAATGACGGTTGACCGACGATAACGGCTCTGTTATAGTCCTGAAGGGTTGCTGCAACGACTTCGGAGGCAGAAGCTGAATTCTCATTGATTAAAACGATCATCGGACCTCTATAGATCGATCCGCGATTGAAATCTTTATACGTGAACGGTTTTTCTTCTCCCGTCGCGACCAAAACTGGGCCGTAATCAATGAAAATTCCCGCAAGATCAATTGCTTCTTTTAGCGAACCACCGCCGTTATCTCTCAAATCCAATATGACGCCATCAATGCTTTCTTTCTTTAATTTAATGAGGGTTTTGGCCAAATCATTCGCGCATCCCAATTCGCCGTCTTCATTCCAATTGGTATAAAAATCGGGAAGCGAAATGTATCCTATTTTTTTCTCGCCATTCAGCAGTGCCGATTTAATAATATCATCATCGCTGTATACTTTCGTTTTCAATAACTCAACCGTTCTTTTTCCGTCATTTTCATTTTCTAAAGTCACTACTAGTCGATCCGATTCGGACTTCTGAAATAATTTATTCAGTTGAAAACGGGTTTTCCCTTTCAATTCAACCGTTTTGTCGTCTCCAAATTTTATCGCTCGAATGACATCTCCTACTCTAACCTGACCAGAAAGCCATGCAGAACTTCCGGGTACAATTCGATGCACTTCTAAATCACCTTTAATGTTTTTGACATAACTGACACCGAACAATTCGCGTTCACTGGAAAGTTCTTCCTCAAACTCTTTGTTTTGAGAAAACGAGAAATAATTGGAATGCGGATCGTACGCCGCTGCAATTGAATTCAAATAGATGTTGTCTACAAATGAAATTTCACTGTTGATGTTTGTGAAATAATCAGAGTAGATTTCTTTCACTCTCTCCGTTGATTCAGCAATAAAAGAGGCAAGAGAATCCGAATAGTTTTCATAATCTTGCTCCTCGACCTTACCAATTACTCCACCAGCAATGGTATTTCGAAACATTAAATTCCACTTGGCCTGTAATTCAGAATCAGAAACGGCTTCATCCAAATCAACTTTATTGGTGATTGCTTTTTCCAAGTCAATTTTAGATTGAAAGTAACTTTCTTGAAACCCACTTATTTTCTCTAAATTCTCTTTGTATATTGCCTTTAACGCATTGAGGTAGGTTTCCTTTCCTCCCGATAGATCAGTGACAAGGCTTGGTAATTGCGCTTCGAGTTCTGCGGTATTTTCTTTTGTAAAAAACAGTTTGTCGTCATCCAAAGAGCTCATGATATTGTCGTGAATACTCTTTGCCAATTCTTCATTTAATGTACGAGGCTGAATATGGTTCTCATTCAAAACGGAAATTACACGCACTGCAATAGAACCTGTTGAAATATTGGATTGAGCACTTATTGAAAATGAGAGCGCAAGTAGGATGAAAACAATAATGAACTTCTGCATAGTACTAACCATCGCTTATGCTTTGCGACGCTGTGCAATTTAGCACATTAATTGAAATCTATAGGTGAATGCAGAGGATGAAAGTACCGATTGATTGTAAACCACGTAAAATTACGTGGTTTTGAATAGACATTCACAAAAACATAAAAACCGTATCAGCTAGGCCGATACGGTTTGAATATTTCTATTTTCCGAAAACGATCGGAACGAATTTTACAATCCGAATGAAGATTTTACGATATCAACGTAATCAAGTTTTTCCCATGTGAACAACTCAACTTCCTTGGTAAGGACCGTTCCATCCGGAGAGTGGAATGTTTTCGTTACAACTTCGTTCTTTCTTCCCATGTGACCAAAAGCCGCAGTTTCAGAATAGATTGGGTTTCTTAATTTCAATCGTTGTTCGATGAAGTAAGGACGCATGTCAAAAATTTCAGAAATTTTATCAGCGATTTCTCCATCAGTCATGTCAACTTTAGAAGTTCCGTATGTATCAACGTACATTCCACATGGCTGAGCCACACCAATCGCGTAAGATACTTGAACTAAAATCTCATCACAAACACCTGCAGCAACTAAATTCTTAGCTACGTGACGTGTTGCATATGCTGCTGATCTATCCACTTTAGAAGGATCTTTTCCTGAGAATGCACCACCTCCGTGAGCACCTTTACCTCCGTAAGTATCAACGATAATCTTACGACCTGTCAATCCTGTATCTCCGTGAGGCCCACCGATTACAAAAATCCCAGTTGGGTTAATGTGGTACGTGATCTTATCCGTAAATAATTGTTGAAGATTATAAGAAAGCTTTGCTTTAACTCTTGGAATTACAATATTTATAATGTCATCGTTGATTTTCGCTAACATCGCTTCTTCTGAAGCAAAATCATCATGCTGCGTTGAAACAACGATTGTGTCAATTCTTTGAGGAACATTGTCGTCAGAGTATTCAATAGTTACTTGAGACTTTGCATCTGGACGTAAATAAGGAATCAATGTCGGCTCGTTGTTACGAATACTCGACATCTCTTGCAAAATTTTGTGAGCAAGATCCAACGCCAAAGGCATATAGTTTTCAGTTTCCTTAGTCGCATACCCGAACATCATTCCTTGATCTCCCGCTCCCTGATCTTCTGGGTTTGAACGTTCAACACCTTGATTGATATCTTCCGATTGGTCGTGAATTGCAGATAAAATACCACACGAATTGTAATCGAACATGTATTCCGACTTCGTATATCCAATTCTCTTAATTGTCTCACGAGCAATTTTCTGAACATCTAAATAGGTGTTCGTCTTAACTTCTCCTGCCAATACAACCTGACCAGTTGTTACCAATGTTTCACAAGCAACTTTTGACTGAGGGTCAAATGCCATGAAATTATCTATTAGAGCATCAGAAATTTGATCTGAAACTTTATCTGGATGGCCTTCTGAAACTGATTCAGACGTAAACAAATACGACATACTATTTTTCTTTAAATATTAGAGAACAAAAGTAGTAAATTAATCCTAATCAATAGGGCGGCTGTGTTGATGTTTTGGAATAATAATTGCTAAAATGAAAGCAAACAAAAATTATGAAAACTACATTACTCTTTGCCTTAACCGTTCTTCTACTTTTCTCGTGCAACAAAAACCAGAGACAAGTCATTAAAATTGATGGAAAATGGAACGTGAAATCGGCAGAGATGGTCGGTATTGGAACTCTTGACCCTGATGTGATTTACGAATTCGAATATTGTAAATTAAAACAGGATGGATTCTGCGAATTTTCAATCCACAACTTTGATACGGATGTTATCACTTCTGGAATTTACAATATAAGTGAGAATGGAAACAAGATCAACCTTTCAATCACAGTTGGGTTTGGATTGGAAACGCGCGTTTACGATATCATTAAGATTTCGAATAGAAAATTGATCTTGGTAAATTCCAATGCGCCTTTCGGAGAATTTTCAAGAATTGAATTGAGAGCGGTAAATTGATTAAAACACTATAAAATGGGTTACTTGCGGTAAGACTTCTTCACTGTACCCAGTAAGGTAATAGTTTCCAGGAACAAGATTATCGACCTGATACTCTGTCTGACCTGACTGAACATTAATAGACTCGTTAACGCTGAATAATATACCCCGCATCGCCTTCTTTGAGGTCTAAAATCCAAGTGTAATTACCAATAAAATGTGAATTAAAGAATCCCATTTTTTTGTAATCTGATTCAGGAATATAGGCTCTTTGTCGGTGCGACAATCCTCCAACTTTAGTTTGTGGTGCAATTCCGTCAAGCAGGCAAGGCGCACTGTACTTGTGGGCTTCAAAGTCACTTCCGTATTGCCATACTTCTTGCCACTCGGAAGGATTAACACTTCCTGCTTCTGCATTTTCTGCTGCGATAATGTACAATCCTCCAAAATTGATTTCGCCTCTTAACCTCTCAATCATACCTAAGCTATAGGCATAGCCCATACTGTGAGCAACGATATATAAAGTGTCATTTTTGGAATTGTTGGGAAGCTCATTTAATTGTTGAATTAAGTTTCTTCCTGCAATTCGACCGTTTTCACGTCGAAAATCGAATCCTTCCTGATTGGATTCTAAATTCAGTAATTCGACCGTTTTCACTTTACCTTTTAAGCCAAAAAATGACCACCCTTTTTCAGACTTTTTGCATACATGATGCTTCGGATTTCTGCACCGTTTTGCATATTGCTGCGAAAGCGTTGTAAATTCAATCAAACTTCCATGGTTTGCTGTTGAAACGGAATGGTGTCCATCGGCGTAGTATTTTTCCGTTGGATTCAATTTTTTCTCAAACAATAAGTCGATTTGACTCCATGGTCTCCAATACGAATAGCGATCGTCCCTATGAATTAGATTTTTAGAATCGGAAAATTCCAAGCCATTGTTTCTGATGTCGCCAAAATTCTCTTCAAAAGTACTACCGATTGAGGTTGGCCTGTATCCATTCACAAACAGTAGAATTCGCTTTGCGGGATTAGGGAGACGGAGCTCTTCAGTTATATCAACACCAATAAAATTGAACACTCTTTGTTCTAAGAACTCCCCTTCTTCATCCAAATATGTATACACCATATAGTGACTGCGGGCAAACCTTTTGAAGTTGCTGTATTTCAATAATAGAGAATCTGAATCTTTCGTTAATTTACATTTGAGACTGCCTGAGTTTGTTTTTTTCAATTCGAAGTAAAGCACTCTTTTCTTCTTTACAAGGCTCCATTTTTTTCCTTTCTTGAGAAGGATTTGAGAACCTATTCTCGCTTCCTCAGAGCGTCGTACGTTTTTATTTTTCACCAATTCATCAGACACATCATTGATGCTCATTCCGCTAAATTCTTTCAATTCGCCTTGGTCTACTTCATACATATAATACCCTTCATTAATGAAAAGGAAGGCACAATAGAAAGTAGCTAAAAATGCACTGAAAACGAGTAGTCGGGTTGCCCATCGAAACAATCGATATTTACGAATCCGTTCTATTTTCTTGACAATTTTACGGCGTGTATAAACGGATAAAATTCCTAAAAGGATTAAGCTTAAAATGTGAAGAAGACAGATTGGATACCCAAGGATATCAAACAATTGATAAAACAGAAAATTGTCAATGTCCAAATGAAGCGAATACGTATTCCTTTTGAAAGTGGTACGAATTGACTTTCTCAACCCTCCAGCATTTAGAATGATATTTCCATTCGCATCTTCTTCCCAGAGGTAATAGGCTATAATTCCGTTGCTCGTTTTAACGTCTTCGTAATCATCATAATAGGAAACACTTTTGTGCATTAGCTGAATTGCTTCCCATTGCGAATGATTCAACTTAAGGCCTTCAATGTCCATTAGATTTCCAGTCGACCCTTTTTCCAGGCCATCATGCATCCAGGTGTCTTCCAAAGCTCCAATGCCATACCCCAATTCCTTTGCAATAATTCTAAAAAGATCCTTTGTATCGGCTTTAACGAAGGAAACGGCCTTGTTTCTTATCGAATAGCTGACAGTTGAGTCATCGACAAATCCATTCGTTAGAAACACGAAATAAGACTTTGGATTTCGATCTATAACTTCGTCAAAGTATTCGTTTCTGATTTCCCTCATTTGACTTGTGAAGCGGTCTTTCTCTTTACTTGGATTCGATAAAACCGAATCAGTAAAAACAGTCGTTTGGAATTTGTTTTGAACTTCAACAGTTATGTTTAATCCCGCTTGTTGATAGACGCTGTTCAAATACCTGTACAAACTATCATCATTCAAGTTGATGTCTATAAGCGGAATAATTACAATGTCGACAGTGTTTTCTGGATACACAATTACGCGGAGCATTCCAACGAGATCATCCCCTTTTCTGACGGATAAGGTGTAATCGGCATACATTATTGGCAGAACGATTGTGACGGTATCCTCGCTTCTGATAATATGTTCTAGTTCATAGGTGGAATCAGCAATCACAAAAGATAAATCTTCGTACTCTGCTCCAACTGGAAGAACGATATTGACTGAATCCATGTAGCCTTCAACCACGGATTTATAGGCCACTTTATAATTGTTCGAATCACCTACCATTGAAATGCGGTAGTTTTCTTTCCAACCTAAAATTCGATCGGCATCAAATCCAAACAATTGATCTTCATAGGCCACAAATTCAACCTTTATGGAATCATTATTTTGTCCAAAGGAAAGTGCGCTAGATAGGATTATCAAGCACGACAGAACAAGTTGGAATAATGATTTTTTAGTCAATGGATACTATGAAATGAAGTGTAAAGATATTAACGCTTGAGACACGGACGATATTGTTTGACAAAAAAAACGTCCCTCACTCAGAATAACCGAGAAAGGGACGCTTGTATAAATTGAATTAAAAGCCTATTGTCTGTTCACGACAACCCTTTTCACTTTCGTGATTTCTTTGGATTGAAGTGTAACGAAGTACATTCCAGTTGCCATTGAATTTGCATCAACAGTTAAGGCGTCTGTACCTGTTACGCTTAGCACTTTGACCAACTGACCTACTGCGTCAGTAATTACAATTTCACCCTTTTGACCTTCTGGCATTTCGTAGTTGATTGTAAAGTGATCTGTTGCTGGATTCGGAAGAATTTCAATTGAGATATTTAATGCTTCAAGCTCTCCCAAAGAAACGGTGTTCAACACATCAAACACCAATGTTGTATCACATCCTTCTGGCGAGGTGATTACCAATGTGTATTGACCTGGGATCAACGATGAAGCATCTTGAGTTGTTGCTCCTGTACTCCATAAATAATCATAACCTATTCCAGGTAATGTCACGTTAATGAACCCAGTTGGACACGTCGCACATGGTGCATGCGTTACAACACCAGTTGCGTTAAATACAACGCCAAGGTCTGTTACTACATATGTCATTGTTGTATCACAACCTTGAGATGAAGTCGCCGTTAAGACGTATGTTCCAGGCGTCAACCCAGTGATATCTTCCGTTGTTTGACCGCTGTCCCAAGAGTAAGTATACGTATTCGCTGCATCCAATGTCACGTCAATCGCTCCATCCGCTTGTCCACAGTTTTCGTCTGACACGACTCCTGATCCGTTGAATAAAATGGTGTTATTCTCTACAATATAAGAGGCATTAAGAATACATCCATCGCCTAAATCAGTGACAATAACATCATACGTTCCAGCCATCAATCCTGAGATATCCTCTGTTACTGCAGCATTACTCCAAGCGAATGAATACGCTCCAGTTCCACCATTAACGTTTAAGTCGATAGCACCTATTAATTGAGAACAATCATCGTTTGTAATCGTTTCTGTAATTGTCGTTCCGTTAGAAGTTGTGTTCACAGTGTAGAACAATGTGTCTGAACAACCACCAGCTCCTGGGTCAGTTACAACACAGTAGTAATTACCACCGATCAATCCTGATTCGTCTTCAGTTGTTGCTCCAGTTGACCATAAGAATGTCAATCCAGTTCCTAGCGTTACCTCTTGATCAATTGAACCTGTTGCTGCTCCACAATAATCATCAACTTGAGTTGACACGACTGCGAAAGTAATGTCATTTCCAATTGTAACTGTATAATCCAAGTCACAAGTGAATCCTCCTCCGCCACCGTCGAATGAAACAGTAACCGTATATGTTCCTGCTGAAATTCCTGTAAGATCTTCAGTCGTTGCTCCGTTTGACCATAGGTAAGTAAATGTTCCCCCTCCGCCAATGACTTCAATATCAATAGAGCCATCCGATTGACCGCACGTTTCGTTTGCTGAGATGTCAGTAACATTAAAGAATGCATTGGCACCAACCGTTACAGTTGAATCAACAGTACAACCGAAGTTATCTGAAATACCTACTAAATAGGTTCCTGCAGATAAGTTTGTCGCTTGAAATGTTCCAAGGTTCACACCATCTAAATAATAATCATCTGCTGTACCTCCTGTGAAGTATGTAATCTCTCCATCTGATTGACCGCAGAACTCATCTGTGATATCAACATTCGTAAACTGCAATCCAGAGTTTTGAGAACCCACCGTGATCGGAACAGTAACTGCACAACTTGCAGCATCCGTTACAGTTATTGAATATGTTCCAGGGAAAAGATCAATGATGTCTTCTGTAATTGCACCATTGTCCCAAAGAACAGTGTATGGAGAAAGACCTCCACTAATTGTTACATTAATCTCACCGTTATCAGCAGTACAAAATGCATCAATCACACTATCATTTACGTTAATGTTCGTTGTGTTTGCATTGTTAACAGTGAAGTTTTCCGTCAAATCACATCCGTTGTTATCCGTTATAAGAACTGAAATTGGTCCAGCCGATAAGCTGATCGCATCTTGAGTTGTTTGACCATCACTCCATAGGTATGTGAAAGGCGCAGCTCCAGTTACTTCAATATCAACAAAACCTTGTCCGTTATTGCAATTTTCGTCTCCAACAAACGTCCATGTCGTTGCTAAAGTTCCAGTTTGATTGACAACAGTTGCCGTTTCAGTTACAGAACAACTCGCTGTTGAAACAGTGATTGTATATGTTCCTGCAGCAATTCCTGTAAGGTCTTCAGTTGTTTGACCTGAATCCCAAACTGTAGAAATGATTCCTGTTCCAGTTGTTGTTACATCAATCGCTCCATCGGATAGACCACAGTTTTCATCTGTTACTAAATCAATTGTAACTCCAAGACCTCCTGTGATGTTCACAATCGTTCCGTTGAAGTTGGCCGTACATCCAAACTGATCTGTAACAACCAAGTTGTAAATTCCTTCTGATATGTTGACCAAGTCTTCCGTCGTTGCACCATTGTCCCATGCAAACGTCAATGGTAAATTTCCACCGTTCGTTGTGATGTCGATTGCTCCGTCTGCGTTACCACAATTTTCATCGGTAACTGTTCCTGTCACAACTAAGTTTCCTGCGTTGTTGTTTACAGTATAAGATCCGTTCACTGAACATCCACCAGCATCTGTTACAACAACAGTGTATGTTCCTGCACTTAAATTATCGATCAAGTCAGTTGTTCCACCATTTGACCATAGATATGTATATGGTGCCGTTCCATTGGCAACACTTACCGATACAGATCCTGAACCTGATCCACAATACTCATCACTAATCGATGAACTTGCAATCATTAATGATGTTCCATTGTCGATTACAGTATAAGAACCGTTTACAATACATCCATTTGCGTCTGTTGCAGTTACATTGTATGAACCAGCACTCAAACCAGTGATGTCTTGCGTCGTTGCTCCGTTTGACCAAACATACGTTACTGGGTTTTGAGCTCCTGTGATTGTAATGTTGATTGTTCCATCAGCATTTCCACAATTTTCGTTGGTTACGATTGGTTGTGTGATTGCCATCGCTCCAGCAGATGAACTTACAACTGCCTGTGTTGTCGTTTCACATCCGTTGTTGTCTGTCACAATAACTGAATACGTACCTGAACTCAATCCAGAAATATCTTCTGTCGTTGCTCCGTTTGACCAAGCAAATGTGATTGGATTTGCACCACCTGTATAAGAGATGTCGATACTTCCCAATCCATTTGAACAAGTTTCGTCAATTGCGATCACGTTTGTGATGCTAAGTGTTCCTGCTAAGTTTCCGATATCGATGTTGCTTGTCGTAACTGAACATCCTGTGAAATCTGTAATTGTACAGCTATATGTTCCAGCAGACAATCCAGTAAGATCTTCACTTGTTGGTCCATTTGACCAAACGAAAGTGTATGGTCCAGTTCCTCCAGCAGGAGTTAAATCAATGGCACCTGATCCGTTTGCACATGTTTCACTTGAAGCAGTGAAGGTGTAAGTAATGTTTCCATTTGTTTGAATCACGTCTGCAGATCCAGAAACTTGACATCCGTTGTTATCTGTTACTGTGTAGCTGTATGTTCCAGCACCAAGATTTACAATGTCTTCCGTTGTTTCAGCATTCGACCAAGCGAATGTGATTGGACTTGCTCCACCAACAACAGTTAAATCAACTGATCCGTTGTTTGAACAACTTGCATCCGTTGCAACAGTTGAAGCGGTAATCCCGTTTGGAGTATTTCCAATTGTGAATACTTGCGTTACAACTGAACATCCATTGTCATCTGTAATTGTACAGAATAACGTTCCAGATGACAATCCAGTAATCGATGCATTCGTTCCACCAACTGACCAAGCGTATGTGTAAGGTCCTTGACCTCCAGTTACCGTTAAGGCAACTGAACCAGCGGCGTTAGAACAAACCTCATTTGTTACAACTGAAGTGTATGTAATAGCATTTGCTTGATTGTTGATTGTGTAAGATTCAATAACCTCACATCCGTTGTTGTCTGTGATTGTAATTTCGTATGTTCCAGCAGAAAGCCCTGTTAAATCTTGAGAACTTTGACCTGAATCCCATGAATATGTCATTGGTCCAGTTCCTCCAATAAGGATTACATCAATTGAACCTGTTCCATCTCCACATGTTTCATCCGAAACAATTGCGTTTTGAATCGCCAATGTTCCAGCACTTGAACCAACAGTCATTGTGTGACTTTCAGAACAACCATTGAAATGAGTTTCAGTTAAAGTATAAGAACCAGCGCTCAATCCAAAATTTTCTTCATTCGAAGTACCTTTTGACCAAACGATGGTA
>JAWUWJ010000019.1:0-7396 GCA_034111925.1 Crocinitomicaceae bacterium | reverse complement strand
TACTTCCTTTCTATACTCAGCACAATTTTTATAGCAAATTTTCATGTGTCTTAGTTGTCCAATGGAATCGAAATTTTGAGTAATGCCTTGTTTTACATATTCAATTGATTTTAACTTTTCAGTAGAAATTTTTTTAAAATCTGAATTGACTTGTGCGCAGCCAAAATGATAATTGGTCAAAAACAATAATATTAATATTGCGAAATGTTTCATTATTAAGATTAAACACGATTTACTATGAGTATCATAACTCATGACGGTTTGTCGTTAGGCTTTAGCGCCGACTCTCGAATATAAGCTTTTCGGCATAAAGCATGAGGTGCTGTTATAAGTATTTATTTAAAGAGCATAAACAGATTTTCTCCTTACCAAGTTTGATCATTCTGAAAGCGTTCGTTTATAAATAATCCCCTTTTTTCTTTTTAAGCTGAGTGAAGCACTTGTTTTGAGTAGTTTACGGAGCAAAATTTGTATGAAACGAGATTCTCCCTGAAGTATTTGTTGCAATTGCGAGAATGAATATTAAGTAGAAGTACTCATTGACAATGGTTTGTGGAATAGGTACTTTTGAGGATTGCTTAATCAAGATACTCTTTAATGTCGCAAACCAAACTACAAATTGATAATAAAATTAATTGTAAACCATTCCTTAGATGGGCTGGGGGAAAGACTTGGCTAATAAAACATTTATCAAAATATCTTCCGCATAATGGATTTAATCAATATCACGAACCATTTTTAGGAGGTGGAGCGACATTTTTTCATTTACAACCTGAGAAATCCTTCCTATCAGACTTAAATAAGGATCTGATTGAGACGTATCAACAAATCAAAGATCATCCAGAAGAAGTCATTAGTGAATTAAAAAGGTTTAAGAATACAGAAGAGTTCTATTATTTGCTTAGAAATAAAAAGTTTAAAAAACCGAGTAAAAGAGCGGCGCAATTCATTTATTTGAATCAGACCTCATTTAATGGGATTTACAGAGTAAATCTAAAAGGAGAATATAATGTTCCTTACGGATACAGGACTAAAAATTTTTTTGAGCCTGATAAATTAAGGCTAGTGAGTGAATCACTGCAAGGAGTTCAATTACAGGCTTGTTCTTTTCTAGATACCATAAACAACATCGAGGAGAATGATTTAGTTTTTATAGATCCCCCATATACCGTTGCACATAATGATAATGGCTTCATAAAATACAATGCGAAATTGTTTGATTTAGAAAGTCAGTATGAATTGTCTAATTACATCGATGAGATAAAAAAGCGCGGGGCATATTATATTCTAACGAATGCTGCTCATGCTAAAATTGAAGAAATTTTCACGAAAGAAGGGGATTTAATGGAAGGCCTTTCTAGAGCAAGTTTAATAGGAGGACTCAATGCGAAGCGAGGACAATACAAGGAATATATTATAACCAATACTAATCAAGAATGAACGATAAAACTCGAGACAAGTTATTACGTAATCTTGTAACAGATAATGAGTTACAGAGTGAGTTAAGGCTAAGGAAAAGAGACTACATTTTAGAGAACATTCCTAAAGAGGATAGTATAAGAGACGAATATATTTCCAAGGGCTGGTTGGTTCAGAAGGTATTGAAAGAGTCTTATAAAATGAAAGGGCCGAAACCTCATGATATCCTTTTTGAAGATAAAGTTTGGTGTGTATTTGCCCAGTTGGGATTTACGCATTTAAATGGAAATAGAAAGTTTGCGGTACCCTACGAGAAGAAGAATGATAAGTTGAGCAAACAAATAGACGTGTTTGCTAAAGATGATGAGTCTATTCTATACATTGAATGTAAGTCATCTAAAGAATTAGGACGAGGTGATTTTAAGAAAGAACTTGAAGCAGTACAAGGAATAAAAGGGGGATTGGAAAATTCAATAAAGAAGTTATTTCCAGATGCTAAACCTAGATTGAAGTTCATTCTTGCAACAGAAAATAAAACCTTAGGAGATCTTGACGCGGAGCGACTTAAAAATCTGGGTGGAATACACTTGGATGAAGAGGCAATTGATTACTACTTAAAGATGTTTGCTCAAATAGGGATAGCCGCCAGATATCAACTTTTAGGCACTCTTTTTTCTGGTCATGTTATTCCTGATATGGATAATAAAATTCCTGCTATTAAAGGGAAAATGGGAAAGCATACGTATTACTCTTTTTCAATTGAGCCAGATAAGTTATTAAAAATAGGATATGTTCTGCATAGAAGTAAGGCAAATAGAAAGATGATGCCTACGTATCAGAGGATAATTAAGAAAGGAAGGCTAAAGAAGATTGGAGAGTTTCTCCAAGAGGAGAAAGGTTTTTTTCCAAATTCAATAATTATTAGTCTTGATACTAAAAGTTCTTTACAGTTCGATTCTGCAAACACGCAAGTTGATACTGCGATATCTAAAATAGGTGTCTTGCATTTACCTAAAAAGTACAGGTCAGCTTATATTATTGATGGTCAGCACAGATTATACGGATATGCGAATACCACTTACAGTAAGACTAATTCAATTCCAGTAGTAGCATTTGTTAATTTGGAGAGAGAAGAGCAGGTTGATTTGTTTATGCAGATTAATGAAAACCAAAAAGCTGTTCCAAAAACTTTACGGGAAACCTTAAATTCAGATCTACTATGGACTTCTAAAAATCGCAAAGAGCAACTTAAAGCATTATGTTCCAGAGTTTCTATTTATCTAGGAGAGGAAATTGATTCTCCATTCTATGATTATATCTCACTTGGAGAAGATAATAGAGTTTTAACGCCTGGAAATATTTCAGGTGCATTAACGAAGAGTGAGTTTTTTGGAACTGTAACTAAAGACTCAATTGAGAAATTAGGACTCTTCTATAAAGGAGATTTGGATAAAGCTTTTAAAAATACCTATGAGTATTTAAGACTAAGTTTTGAGTATTTGACTGAGAACTTGAAAGACGACTGGATTAAAGCGAAAGAAAGCTTTTTGTTCATTAATAAGGGCGTATATGCTGTTATTCGTTTATTAAGTGATATTATTTCTCATTTAGAACCAATTGGAGCTATTGACACGAATAAGAGTACTAGTCTAGAAATGTTCAATGAAACCAAAAAATATTTAGATCCACTTATCATTTTTGTTCGAGATATGGATGCTGAAACTCGATTGAAATATAAAGATATGAGAGGTTCGACTGCTCCTATTCGCTATTGGCGAAAATTTCAAACATGTGTAAGATCAGTTTATTCTGAGTTTAATCCTGATGGGTTGGAAGAATACATTAAAAAAGAAGAACGTGCATTGAATGTTAATACATTTCAAATGATAAAGGATATTGAAGAGTTATTGAGAAAGGACTTTAAAAGAAGATTATACTCGCGACTAGGAGAAGAATGGGCATGGAAAAAAGGCGTGCCAATAAAGATTCAGGATGATGCGGAAGACAGAATGAGAGCAAAGAATAGAACGCGTACAAAAGATAATGAGACAGAAGAATGGGATAATTTAAACCTAATTCACTATAAAGAAATAGCTAAACAGAACTGGCAATTTGTCAATGAAGATAAAAAAAGAGTAAAATTCTTTGAGGTAGAATACACAAAGCCGAATGAGGAAAGTTTAAATAAAGATGACAGATTAAAATGGTGGGTAAAATTGAATGACCATAGAAATATAGTTTCTCACGTTTCGGGAGATCAAATTTCAGAAGAAGGATATGAGTTTGTTTTAGAATTACATGATTGGCTAATTAAAAAGACAAGCAGAAATAAATGGCAAATGGAGAATTCTAATATGATTGATACATGAAATTAGATAACAAAGAACTTCATGCATTTTTGATCAGTCAAGGAATTAATGAGTTGTATCATGCTAATAGTGTATCAACGGCAATTACTTTCATAAATCAAAATGGATTATTGTCTAGGGGAGCTGTTGAAGAAAAGGAACTCATTCAATCAAGTCAATCATCAGATGGCTCCGATAAAATTCACAACGTATGGAATGATGTTTTTGTAGATACAGTAGATCTTCATTCCTATTTTAATCGACAGAATTATTATGGCCCTGTTCTATTTAAAATTTCGATTGATTTTTTACTTGAAAGTGATTTTGACATTTGGGTAACGAAGGATAACCCACAAGATTGGTCTGACGCGTTAAGTGATGAAGAAAAGTACTTCGTGTCAGTGACAGAACTAGAGGAAAAGTGGGATGATTTTCAGAGACAGAAAAAGATGGTGACAATTAGAGATATGCACGATGCAATTTTATTTGATTATCTTAATGGAGTTGTTGTTGATAATCCCAATGTGAGTATCGGCGATAAAATAGTTTTCAATGAAAGCGTTAAAGCCCTAAAAAAAGCAATAGGATCAAATAATCTTCTTAAGAATAAAGTCAGTACGAGGAATTGTTCTAATTGTTTTTGTAAAAGTAATTACTTGAATCAGGTTCACGTAAATGATATAAAACGACTATTTTTAACTAATTGAGATATGAAAGTGGAAACAACATGTAAATCTTGTAGTACTGAATTGATAATTATTGAAAATCAATTGAATCATCCTGGGCAGAAAACAAATGAAGATGCTGTTTGTCCAATTTGTGAAAACACCTTACTATCAAAAAAAATAGATGGATGGTATTTTGTACAGACCTTGGAAAGTGAAAAGCAACCTAAAGTTGAAGAATGCAAATATCCTATGCCTTAGCTAATTTCACTATGGATTGGTACTTACCAGTAATTCCCTCACATCAATTTCAAGAACTTTAGCAATCTGAAACAACGTTTCAACTCTTGGTTGCATATCATTTCTGCACCATTTTGAAATAGTAGTTCGGTTCATATCCAATTGATCGGCTAACCAATTATCAGTTTGCCTTTTGCAGATAGTCTTGGGCTTACTCAATTATTGATTTTTTTGGGTTGTGCAACGGTTACTGCTGTTATAGGTAGTCCCAATTACCACTTTAAAATGCATGGTCAACACCCTGCATATCAAAACTTGGATAAAATAATGCGACACACAGGATTATTAAAACTATGGCTACGATTTTCATTATTGTATTCCTAGCTAACAACAAAGTAATACCAGTCAATGCAAGCCATATATAGGCAACAATAAGTGCTTTATCCTGATTTGGATAAAGCATTAATTCTCCTATTGATCCTTTTGTATTTGTGTACGAGTCTATCTCAAAATAAAGGGCAACAAAAGCTAGAGCTATCACTAGTGTCTTCCACACTATTCCTTGTTTAATTTCTTGCATTACCTACTTTGTACTATTACCTATAACGTTTCTCAGCTAAGAAGTCGTAAGGACTTTTTACTGGAATTGAGTTTTAAAGATAGGAATAGATTTTCTACTAGGAATAGTGTTTTGAAACATAAGCCCTTTATGCTTCTTAGGCGATGTTATATGCATTCATTTCTGATAATTGAAAGAGAGAATTTTTTCGTTTTTGTTCTCAAGATCTATATCAACACTAAATTCACTAGGTTGGATTGAACGTATTAGTGAACCTTTGACATGTAAAATATTTCGACCATCTTTTTTTTCAATTTCATATCCATCGTGCATGAAGTCAGTGATTTCACCAAACTCAGGGTTAACTTTTTGAATTCTAATTAAAAAATCCGATTTACTGATTTTCTCAAATCTCTCATCAGATAACATCTCTTCAATTTTTACGTAATTATCATTTTTCAAAAAAGAAATGAGTTGATTAACTTTTTTCATCTCTAAATCTACAAGAGATAGTTCATTGCTTTTAATTTCAAAACTGTGTTTTACTCCAGAGTCTAAAGTTATGGTTACTCGAATTTCATTGTATTTTTTTCGTTCTGATTTCAAGTTTTTGAAAAATAAAAAAGCAATGTTTTTTGCCGAATTTTCTAGTTCATCAGGAAACATTTTAAAAAAATCACACTTGCTCATATTTAAATGGAAATAATCTACATTTCCTTCAAATCCAATTGAGTATTTGCATAATCCATCATAATAACGAAGGATCTCCTTTATTCCTTTATCTTCATTATCACTAATACTTATTAGGTTGGATGCAATTGTAGGTTTTATTTCTCCTTCTTTTCTTTCCACGCATGCGATCAGCATTAAAAGAGTTAGAATAGTAATTGAAAATAGTCTCATGTCATTGGGTATTACACATAACGGTTCAGCGCTATGAACCGCACGGCTCTTAACTAAAACTTGTTTCCCGAAGATAAGAAAAAGCGATTAAGTTTTTGAGTATGATATTCTAAACTTAAGTGATATAACGAAGCATAAGCCCCGTATGGTTTTTAGCGGCTGTTATACGCATTTTATTCAAGAGAATTCCATTTTATAAATGGATACCAAATGCTTACATTTACTGTAAATCACCAGAAAATTTGAAAAAAGTCTTAGCCCGCACAGTATCACTTAGAAGTATCTTATTCTTGCTATGCGTGAGTATTATTTTCGGAGTCAGAGCAGATCCCGGGTATGTCATACCTCCAATAGCTATCTTTGCTTACTTGGCTGTAATAGTATTGATTATCTTTTTGACAAGTGTATTTCTGTCTTGGTTAGTTCGAACAATTCTGAATAAATTTGTTGAAGTAAGGCGCGAGAAGTCTTGGTTACAGACTTTTGTTTTATTCTTGTTTTTTGGTGTTTACATCTGGGCGGAGAAATTTAATGGTTTCTTTTTTGGGTCGCTCGAATCGGAAAAAGAAGCAGTGTTTTATTGGGTTGGACTAATTTTAAGTATCATTTTAGGTGGTGTTCTTGGCTACTTTTTGAGTCCGAAACAAAAATAGAGGCAGGAGTAAGATTATGTAATGCACAAAACTTGTCAAGTTACTTACTTCGTTCTAATATGGACGCATTGCGTATAACTCAAAATCACAAACTATCCAACATTTTCATCACCTCCGGTCGTTTCCGAACCGAAACAGGAATCAAATTCCCATCATTCATGATCAAGTGACCACCATCCGATTTCACATACTCCTTAATATGCTTCGTGTTCACCAAATGCGATTGATGCACGCGAAAGAATCCTTGTTCGCTGAGAAGGTCGCCAAACTCTTTCAATGTCCGCGTCACAACAATTTGCTTTCCATCTTGGAAGAAGAACGTTGTGTAGTTCACGCTGCTCTCGCACCTTAATATCGTAGTGATTTCAACGATTTGAATTTTGTCCTGAGAATGCAACGCCAATCGCTCGTTCGGCTTGTTGTGATTCTTCAATCGATCGTTTAAGAATTGGTATTTATCGTTTTCGTTGATTCCAGATTCTCTAAACTTCTTTAAAGCCTCCGTCAATTCATCCGGGTCGATCGGCTTTAAGATGTAATCAATTGAGGCATATCGGAACGCTTTAATTCAAATTGCATCTTAAGCCGTGATGAATATTATTTTGAATG
>JAWUWJ010000018.1:0-22439 GCA_034111925.1 Crocinitomicaceae bacterium | reverse complement strand
ATTTCACTAAGTCAAAATGCTCAACTAGCATTTCTGGTAAAATCAGCTTTAATAAGTCTAAATATGCCTCCAATGGAATTCTCTTTTTGACAAAGAAAATCTTTTTAATTTAAATTCCTCCCCAACTTTTGGGACTGATCCAGTATTGGGTTCAAATTTTGGGTTCGACAATTGATTCCGTCGAAACGTATCAAATTTGGAAATATCGAACCTATTATCTTTTGTTTTAATCGAACATCCGCGCTAACAAAAGCTTTGGGGAGATTCCCGAAGAAGTTCAAGCTGGATTCAGTAAACTTTTTGATTTCACCATTTTTCATCCCAAATGCTTGTATTTTCTTTTTGATCTCTTCGATTTGTTTAGAATAACGGGTTTTAATTGCTATGTATTCATCTGCATCTAGCTTTCCATCCATCATCATATCTTGCATTCTCACAGTTCGCTCATTTAACTGATCTAATTGTATTTTGAGATTCTTTGTTTTTTGCTTGCTCTCTTTTTCAGAAGTTCCAAGTTGATCAGTTAAAATAAGTAAATAGAGCTGTTTTGTATCTGATTCAATTCTCAATGATTCAAGTAATTTTTCAAATGCTTCGTGTACTTTTGTAACGGATTCACGCTGTCCCCTGCAGTGGTTACAGTGATAATATCCATATCGTTTACCCAATCTACCGCGTGATGCGCTAGCTGTTAAAATTTCATCACAAGAATTACATTTAAGAACACCACGTAAGTGGAAATCATCACGCATTTTGCTATACTTGGGAGCTCCTCCTTTGTGTTCTTTGTTCTCATCGAGTAAACTTTGAACGTAGTAAAAAAGAGATTCGCTTATTAGCGGTTCGTGCAAACCTTCAATCATGCGTTCTGGTTCATCGTCTTTTTCAGGGATAACAACCTTACCCATGTAAACGCTTTTACGTAATATTCTGGAAACACCATTTCGCGAAATAATCGCTCCTTTCTTTTTGAGTTCAACAACAACTTCCTTTTGTGAAACTCCTTTTGATACTTGATCAAATGCGTATTGTATAATCCATGCTTTTTCAGGGTCAGGAATGATTATGCTTTTTTGATTTTCATCAACACTTCTTTTATAACCCATTACAACTTTATGTGTCCAACGTCCTTGCTTTAACCCTTGTCGAATCCCCCCTTTAACTTTGATTGACCTTCTTTGATTATCCACATCAGGATTCGCAAGATAGAATGATAACATGAAAAGATTTTCAGGGATATCATAGTTAATTGGTTGTTCAACTGATTGAGGGTTAATACCAATCTTCCTGAGATGTTTGATAGTATTGAATGCTCCGACGATATCTCGTGAAAAACGATCCCAAGTTGTGAAGATTAATTCATTTGTTTCTAGTTCTCCGCTTTTAACAAGTGCTGACCATTTTTTCCATTCTGGTCGTTCAAATGATTTTGCGGAATGATCTTCGCGAATTACGTGAACCACTTCGTAATTATTACGATCACAATAATTTGTTAATCGCTCAAGTTGATCATCCAAGCTATAACCTTTGGCTTGTTCATCTGAACTCACTCTACACATTATGGTTACTCTTTTCATAATTCATCTTTTTTGTTAAAACTCTCTTTCTCTTTGACCGAATAATACAATTGAACATTTAGTATTGCTATTTCTGTTAAAAAAACTCTAATAGCTAGCAATTGTTCATCTGTAAATTTTTCATTTTTCGGGTCAATAATCTTTCTGCACTGTTTTAATGATAACATTAATCATAATATCACAAACCGACCTCTGATAGCTTTCAGTAAGTTGGTTTTCTAAATTGTAAACGCTTGCGGTGGCTTCCGCTAACTTATTTATGCTTTGTTTTCCTACGAAGGCTCGTAACATTACCGTCTTGGGATTTACAAAGAATTTCTTGATAGTTGTTGCGCATAAGAAAATCTGTTATTCGTCCATTTACGTTTTCAACTAAAATATTCTCTTCCGTTTCAATTAATTTTATTTGTTGGTTCTTATCAAGTCTAACAGTAAGTGATACAAGATTGTCAGATTTTAAAAGTTCCAATATTTCAAGTTCTTTTTTTGATAATAACCTATAATGAATTACATCTTCTTTTGAAATTAAAGCATCCTGTTTTAAAAATTCACCAATCAACAGCCGAAGTGGGTAATTGATGTATGGTTTATTGAAAAATTCCATTTCTTCTGCAAATGGAACTGAACTTTTCTGAGAATCTCCTGCCAAACAATCACCGTTTGAACTAATGAATAAATGAAAATCTCTTTTGTTCCATACAGCTTCCACTACCAAGAAAGAAAGAAGTGTTGATATATACTTCATTTCTGGAAAATTATCGGGGTTTGTATAAGCACGTATTTCTTCTTCTGGAATTTCAGATTTCATTTTTTCCATTCCATTCTGTAATTCGAGAAGTTCTTTTTCTCCAATCATTTCTTTTAGACTTTCTTCATTTTCCTTATCCATGTACCAATCGACAACGTCCATTACGGGAATAACTTCAAGAAGCGTAATTCGAACTGAACGAATTGCTTCTAGCGATAAACCAAACTCTCTAAGTCCAACTACTAGTTTTAACCAGATGAATTCAATAATGCTATACTTCCTTCGTGCTTTGGGTTTTACTGGGTCGAGCAACAATCCTTGTTTTGACCAATCAAAAATATTCTTTGAAGTGATCCCGATCGCATCAAGTGTGAATTTACGATCCCAGAGGAAGCTTAGTAATTCCTTTTGATCTTCGCTAATTGGTAAATTTGATTCTATCATTATATATGTATAACATTACATAGATGTAATATATAAAAAATATTCCAAATTTCAATTTTAATATTTTACTGACAGAAAACAGATATGAATAGAAGATTTTATTTTGTGGATTGAAAAAATCCAATTTGAATTAAAAGCGTAGTTGTGGGAAATTAGCCGTAACCCTCTAATACATCCATAAACAATGGAACGTGGGGAGATGGTTTACGGATGAGTTATTTTTGATTACTATTCGATTACGACTGTTTACACTGGGTTTACTGCATTTTAAATCACGATTCTAATTGATGGTGACCATTGAGAATTGCGTATTTTACTAAGCCCATACTTTTCATTACTCCAGTCTTCTTTTTAATATTGAGCCTGTAAACTTGTATGGTCCTGTGACTCATAAACAACTTTTTCTGCTACTTCAATTGCTAATTCAAGGCTGTACTTTTGATTTCTACTTACATATGTCATATACGCTTCTAATAGTGTAAAGTAATATCAGGACGACACCCCCTTATTTCGCAATTAGAATGCTAACTGCCCGTGTTGAGGTGGGCAGTTATGGGTTTAATTCAGATAAATAAATTTGTACTTTCGATAAAGTGTAGATATTTCACTAGGACGCAATATCCACTTATTGAAAGCGATTTGAACAAAATCCGAAAATAAATAAATTAGAACGAGAGAAGTACATTGCTTGGGTTGGTCATACTATTGGAGATTTTCAAATTTGGGGACAAAAAGAGCGCTTATTTTATTTTTGAAGAATATCCTAAAACGAAAAAAGATTTGAAAATTTCTTTACCAACGTTGCCTACATTGTCTCACGCAATAGAATAAGGTCTTAAGGAAAATATCAATTGTTTTTTTTCGAATATCCTCCTTTTTTCTTTGTGGATAAATAGTATTTGAACTCCATTAATTGCGCATCCATATTAAGCCATAACTCAAATTCAATTATATTTGAGATAAATAACGACATTGGATTACACAGAAGTTCTCATCAACATCAGAAAAATGATTCGGTCCATTAATTTGGAAAGTAAACGAATTCAAAAGGAACATGGTATAAGTATCCCTCAATATTTATGTTTAGATTATATAAATTCAAGTGAGAATTATCGGGCAACAACCAAAGATATTGGAACACATTTGAACCTAAACGCCAGCACTGTTAGCGGTATCATTTCAAGATTGGAAAAAAAGGGATATCTCGCAAAACTGCCGAATGAAACAGATAAACGATCTACTCATATCTACCTCACAGCATTGGGCGCAGAATCCGTTGTATCAATTCCAGATTTGCTACATGAAAAATTGACTACGAAGTTAAAATCGCTATCGGATGATGATTTGGAAAGCCTTCAGAAAGCAATGGGGCTGCTCGTGGAGTTTATGGAAGTCGAAGATATTGACGCTTCTCCACTAATCACATCAGGCGAAAATATCACTCAACAACAGCCTTAAATAATAGTAATGTTGCTTTTTTATTTCGGGCTTCGTTTGAAATTATTAGAGAACCATCGGAACTAAAGCAAATACCTTCGGGTTGTTTTATTGTTTTTTAATCCAACTTCTGAATAGACAAAATTCTTCCATGTGGTGAGAGCACCATGAGGTATCTATCGTTTGCCGAAATCACGTATAAGTTCCCCGTTGTTGGGTGGCATGCAATTCCCGATGGACTAAATCGATTTTTTTTTATTTATCAATAATCAGATGTTTTAGTCGTTTGGCAGCCTTATGCCGTTTTATGTATCGATTTACCTTTTGTAAGTGATACGGGTTAATAGTTTTAACTTTTCTCTGTCAGGATCATACGTAAATAGCACTATCAACAATTTCAACTCCCTCAAAATCTCCTTTCTTTCCAAATATTATATCAGCTATAATAGTACCGTTGTTGAAATCAATAAAAAAGAACTTACCTAATTCATCATCTACACAAATCAGAGTGGAGTCATTGAAGGTCGTTAGCCCTGAAATTTCATCGACTTTGTTTGAAAGCTTAAAACGCTGGTCTGGTTCATTCATATTGTAACTAATCATTTTCATGTTACATCCGATGCAGACAAACTGAAATACAATTACAACGAGACAATATTTAATTTTTGAAGTTAAACTATTTTAGTTTTCATCTATTTCACAGTCAATTTAACTAAAATTACTACTTTTGTTTGTATAGAAACAATTATATGGCATACGCAAAAGGAGTTATCATTAATAATATTGTATCCGATTCAAAAAAACAAGGGTACGACAAAATCTATGCTGATATAATGGGTTTTGATACACCATATGCGATTGGGCTGAAAAACTCAGGCAAAGGATTTCAACCAGATGTTATAATTGTAAGGAAGGATAATATTGATTTATTTTCTATAGAAACTAATATTGAAAAAAAAGTTTCGAAAACTGATTTGGAGCGTTGGCGGCTATTTCGAATTTTTGCAAAAGCTAATAATGGATATTTATTTTTAGCTGGAACTGCTCACAATCTAAAAATCATAAAAAACAGCATAGATTCAATCCCTTCAAATTTGAAATTCATTCACCTCCTTTAATGAAAAACACATGCACCCAGTAAAAGAAGATTTAAAATATAAGTTAATCAATAAGTTCTCAGGAAGAACATCCTTGGTAAGTGAAGGGAATGTAAAACACTTTTTATTCAAACATTTGGAAGAGTATGGTGACACTCTCACCGACATTAATAGTGCTATTGAATACATCTTTGAAAAGGAAGGGGGCTTTGCATTAGTACAATTTTATAAGGACAAAATTTCTGGTGTTGTCGTTGTGAATGAGACAGGTATGAGTGGCTATATTCCCGAAAACATACTTGTATATATTGCAGTAGATGGTAAGTACAGGGGGAAAGGTTTTGGGCAAGAATTAATGACATGTGCAATCAAGACATGTAAAGGTGACATTGCATTGCACGTAGAGAAAGAGAATCCTGCCCGTTTCTTGTATGAAAAGTTGGGCTTCACAACTCCCTACATAGAAATGCGTTTAAAACGATAACATGATACTCACCGAAATAATCAAACATAGAAAGGAACTTCATAAGTATCCTGAATTGTCGGTAAAAGAAAATTCACTTCTCAATATATTGAGACATTTGTAAAACAATACACTCCTAAAGCAATAGTTCTTCAATTTGCTAAAACAGGGCTCTCGGTAAGCGTAGTATTTTAATTCCGTGTGAATATAACGATCGCGAATATTACAAATATTAACCCACTCCCTGCTAGTATTCCGCGTAAAATAACAAACTAAAAAAATGGCAGAATTAGTAATCTATTCAGATAAGATAAAAAACAACATCAAATACTTAAGTGAGTATTTTGAGGAAAAAAAAATCTCATGGAGTTTAATCACAAAAGTTTTCTCTGGCGATCAAGAATTTTTAAGAAACATTCTCACCAAAAAGGTAATTGAAAAAATAAATTCTATTGGAGATTCACGATTAACTAGTTTGAAGAACTTACGGGAAGTAAATCCAAATATGAGAACGATTTACATCAAACCACCAGCTGCAATTTACGCAGATGACATAGTTAAATACGCAAATATTTCTCTTAACTCATCACTCTCAACCATAAAAGCTCTAAACCAAGCGGCAAAAAAACAAAAGACTACCCATCAAATAATTATTATGGTTGAGCTTGGTGAATTGCGAGAAGGTGTTAAACGAGCAGATCTTATATCCTTTTATGAGAAAATCTTTGAGCTAAGCCATATTGAAGTAATTGGAATTGGTTCAAACCTGGGATGTATGTATGGTGTTGAACCATCCTATGACAAGCTACTACAGCTATACTTGTACAAAGAGCTTATTGCTACGAAATTTAATCGTGACCTTCCACTTATATCTGGAGGAACATCTATTACTCTTCCGCTTGTGGAAAACAAAACCATCCCTGAAGATATTAATCATTTTCGTGTTGGGGAAGCCGCTTTCTTTGGGATTAGCCCTTTGGATAATAAACAATTCAAAAAACTCTCAACAGATACCTTTGAGTTTAGGGCTAATATTATTGAGTTAGAGCAAAAAAAGTTAATCCCCGAAGGGGTTATCAGTGATGCCAATGTAGGCCACACTCTTAAACATAATGAATCAGTCGGAGAAGGTGATGAGTCATACAAGGCCATTCTTGATTTCGGCATGCTTGATGTTAATACGGAAGATATCACGGCAGTTGACAAAGGCTTATCCTTTGTTGGGGTTACATCTGATATGACCGTAATTGATTTAGGAATTAATCAGGGAAAATACAAAGTAGGCGACCAAATAAAGTTTACTTTAAATTACATGGCTGTTGCCCGTTTACTAAATTCTAAATTTATAGAAAAAGTATTCATTGATGCTTGATGTTGAATTCGATTTCAACATTAAACATTTTTTCAGAGTCAGCATGCTTCAAAAACAATTCAACTTTAGTGCTATCTCAAAAATCAATCATCGGACATAAAACTGTTGCTAACTTAGATGGAACTGAAAATCATCAATATGAAAGATAAAGAAATTGAGTTGTCGAAATTTCTCTTACTAGAAATCTGTTAGGTGGAGGAGAGTATATCATAAGAAATATAGTTCATGAATAGATATACTTTTTAGTTCAGTTCTATGTTATGGTTAATCTATTACTATTATTCTATAAGTTGCAGTCGAGAAGTCATTAGTGATGTTGATTCAATAGGTTCCTTGAGCCTAATCTAATGTTATTTTGCTGTCTGAATTATTTATTTATTGATTGGACAGGAACAATTATTCTGCCTCCAATATCTGTTATAAAAAACTGTGCTCCGATTAAATTTTCATCTAGCTTTAAGCTGAAGATCCAATGTGATGGATTCGGGTAAGTTGAAATACCTGTTAATTTTATTGGATCATTGGTAGAAATAATTTTGATTACAGATTTCACTATCATTGTTATAAAATGACTGTACAAAGTCTACACTGTTAAACAATTCATTTACACGTACTAAATTGTTTGATCCCTTTCCTAGTAATACTGTAAAATCAAGATAGCTCCCTCGGAATGCGATCAATTATTAGAAGGATTGACCGCCTAAATCTTGAATTTTATTTCAGTTTAGGACGAATCGAATTAAAGACTTCCGAGCGCCAAATGATGGCTTCAATTCCGTAAATAAATAGTTGAATATCAATTTTTTTTGTGATTATAGGGATGTCTCTAATCACTAGAGACTCAGTTATGGAATTAAACGTCTCTGATAAAAGATGTCCTGTAATAAATAGTCATTTATTTTTTTTGGAAGAAAATTTTGAGAGGAGGTTATTCACCATACTGAGTGTTTCGCATCTGTATTGTAATATTCAACATTCTTGAGTGAGCTCTAATTTAATTTCAAACCTCAATTTTAGAGTTCAAATTTAACTCATACTCAATGATTAATTCATACTCCTCAAAAGAGAAGCGTAAATTTTTGTACAAGAAGATTTACAGTTTTGGTATTATCGTATTCACGATGATTATCTGCTCAAACTTTTCCTCTGCCCAGGGAACAGATTGTGCATCTGCAACTTCACTTTCAGTTAATTCTACTTGTGTCAATCAAACCTTTAGTGTCTCTAATGGAAACAGCGGAAATGGGGGAGCTGCTTCTTGCGCAGGTAATATAAATGACGACGCATGGTACACATTTACTGCAACTAGTTCCGGAACCGCAGCTGACATTAATGGTTCGAATAACGACATAGCTGTCGTTATATATAGCGGAACTTGTGGGGCTTTGACTGAAATAGGCTGTGGTAGTGGAGTAAGTGATGCAGTAGCTGTGGCTAATACCATTTCTGGCAACACCTATTTTGTACGTATAATTAGGACAAATAACGGTGGGCAAAGTACTTCAGGCAATATTTGCTTAAGAAACTTTAATGACGGCCCTTGCGATGCTATCCCTATTAATGTTGGATCATCCTGCAGTTATTCTACTTATACTAATCTGGGATCCACTGCCTCAGGAATACCTGAACCTGGTTGCGGAATATCCCCATTTGCGTCAGGTGTAGATGAAGATGTTTGGTTCACAGCTACAGTTCCCTCGAATGGAGTCATTATTTTAGAAGGTAATTCTGTTTCATTTACCAACGGTGCAATGGCAGTATACACTGGTACATGCAATAGTTTAAGTTTATTAGACTGTGATGATAATAGCGGACCTGGTAGTATGCCAAGTCTAACTTTAACTGGTCTAGTTCCTGGTTCAACTATTTATATTCGATTTTGGGAATATAGTGGGAATAATTCCCTAATTGGTGATTTTGAACTATGCGCATACACTCCTCCAGCTCCTTTAAATGATGAACCTTGCAATGCTATTGGTGTTCCAGTTAATACTAATTGTACGTACACAAATTATAATTTTGAATATGGTTCACCCAGTTTAGCACCTTCACCAGGATGTGGAAGTGCCATCGTTAATGATGTCTGGTATTCGGCAGTTGTTCCGGCAAGCGGTGAATTGGGAATCACAACAAATTACGCTGGGACTGGAGATATTGACATGGCAGTATACCAGGGATCATGTAGTTCATTGTCGCTTATTTCTTGTTCCGATGATGATATGGCAAACTTTTCTTTACCCGGTTTTGATCTAACAGGCCTATCCCCCGGATCCACCGTTTTGATTTGTGTATGGTCTCCAGACCCAGTAAATTCATTCGACATGTGTCTGTTCGATCCAACTTCAATGGGAGTGCCCTTAAATGATGAATGTTCAGGCGCTATTGCAATTACCTCTGGAACGTCTTGTTCTTCTCCTTTAGCTGGGAGTTTATACGGATCAACACAAACAGCATATGATAATGGATGCTCTGGGATGGGCGGAGCAGATGTTTGGTACTCTTTTGTAGCTCCGGCATCAGGTGCCATTGAGGTTAGTTTTCCAACTATAAATCCGTCTGCTTCCCTCTCAATCGCTATCTATGATGCGGGTAGTGCTAATTGTGGAGGAACCAATCCTAATAGCTTAGGTAGTCCGGTATTTTGCGATGCAAGTGTAGACGCTACTTCTGTAGATGTTTTAGGCTTAACACCCGGAAACACCTATTTCGTGCGAATTAGTATGAATGAAAACATCATTTTTAGTTCTGTTGATTTTGACTTTTGTGTCGTAGAAGTTGGACCATGTGGCAATCCAGCAAATCAGGATTACTGTTCAAATCCAGCTATCCTAACTCAAGGGCCGGGGACGTTTAGTTCTTCTACATCAGGAATATACAGTGGAGACGCGCCTGGTAATTTAGCGACAACTGCCGGTGGGTCATTTCTTGGGGGGAATTCATTTTGCGGCTCATTAGAGAATAATTCGTGGTATGAGTTTACTGCTATTAGTACAACGGAAGTATTTAATTTTACCGTTTCAAACTGTAATGGCTCTATACAGGCTGCCGTTTATGAAATTACGGATGATGCTAACGGATGCTGTGGTAATTTCACACAAATGTCAAATTGTTGGGACCCTGCTGACGATGGAGGGAGTTTAACATCTGGAGCGGTAACTGCAAGCGGGCTTACTATAGGTGAAACGTATATGTTATTAGTTGATGGATATGGAGGGGATGTATGCGATTTCTCAGTAACAGATTGGACTGCAACGGGTATTTTGCCTGTTGAGTTAATTGATTTTTCAGGGGTTGTTCTATCTGACCGTAATGAGTTAAGATGGCAAACGGCAAGTGAACACGATAACGATTATTTTGAGATTTTGCGTTCAGAAAATGGAATTGACTATGAGCTTGTTGGAGTCGTTGATGCAGTTGGTGAAAGTCAGACTCTTGTATCTTATTCTTACACGGATTTTTTCACGAGGCTTGGAATAGTTTATTATAGACTCAGGTAAGTAGATATTAATGGAGTAGATTCAGAACATTATGACATTGCGATTAAAAAAGTTTTGGCAGAACATCAAGAAATACACGTATGGCCTAATCCTTTTAAAAATGTGGTTTATGTATCCCTTCAAAAAAATAGCAAAGGAACTATTTTCGTAAAGGATTTACAAGGTATCACTGTTCAGGAATTAGCGGTTAATAATTATTCTGATCACATCAAGACGATCGAATTAACCACGTTAAATAGCGGTATTTATATATTGGAATTCGTATCGTCTACAGGTAACTCAATTATTAAGAAAATCATTAAAACATAGCCTTATGAAAAAACTTATTTTTATTTATTTTGTTCTTATATCATCACTTTCTTCTGCCCAACAGTTGGAGTCTAGCTCGGATTGGTCTATTCGCAGAGAAATGGCCTATAATTTGGTAAAGCACCTTAATTATGAAGCTGTTGAAATGTCTTTTAAAATTGATGGAGTCAGTGCGGATTTAGCTGCATTGAGCCAAATGGAAATACTCCTGTTCGATCAAAAAGTTTTCGGTTATACTATCGATAACCAAGTTGATACATTCACCATTTTGGTGCTAATTGATGGTCTGAGCCTAGAAATTTTAAAGTTCGAGCTAGAACAACTCTTCGACGATATTGTTTTTTTTGGAAGTCAACCTTACATATTTTGAAACAATTGAGGGGTTTATTTCGATACAAAAAGTAAAGCAATTTAAAAGAGACTAAACCATGACATTATCAGATAAGATAGAACACCAACAACAATTGCAGACAGCTTTTTACCTTGACTTGATAACGTTGCATGAGTTATTGAAGCGAAGTGTTAGTTTTGATTAACTTTTAGTATAAGGTGCGTAGCTTTTCGCTATGCAATTCATACAGTGTTAGGCTTTCGTTTATTATTAATTAACAAATATAAAATTGACTTAAGTGATAATAATGTAATAACTCTATAAGCAAGAAGTTATTTTTTCTCTGAATCGGTATAAGATATCTTAGTATGACTATTTTTGTTCAAATGAAAATATCTATATACTTATTATTACTTTTCTCATTAGGAGTTTTTAGCTCTTTTTGTCAAGATAATATCCAGGAATCAAGATCAATTGTATTTGATAAAAACATTGACGATTCAATAAAGTTAGTTCATATCAGTCAAATCTCGAATTATTATAAAAACAGCACTAAATATGATTCAGTATTATATTTCTTAGACCTTGGAATTAAGGTTTCTGAAAAAAGCAAAAGTCTAAGTTCTTATGAATTGGATTTTATGGCGAAAAAAGGATGGCTGTATATTCACACGAATCGTTTTTACGAGGCAATTTTGCAAAATAGACGGTTAGGTGAAAGATCAAAGGAGGTAAATGATGCTAACAACCTTGCTGTTTCATATTTAAACATAGCAAGTGTCTATGTTCTGCTAAATGAGGTTGATCAAGCGCAAGAGTATTTGAACAAGGTGTTTGAAAGAATTAATGATTTGAATAGTTCTGGCCAAAAGTTAATATATGGTATTCAAGGTCAGATAGATAAGGCTAACAACAATTATAAAAGCGCCCTAAAGAACCTGTTTTATGCGCGAAAGATGGCGTTTGAGAACGATGAGTATTATGGAGATGTAGACCTTGAAATTGGATTTGTCTTTGACTTAAATAATCAATCGGATAGCGCCATTTATTATATAGAATCTGCTTATAAATTGTCGCCTAATCACCCTGACAATAGATCTGAATCGGCAATAAGTTTGGCTAAAATCCGTATCAAAAATGAAGACATTGCAAGTGCTATTGATCTGTTATTTGAAGCAGTAGATTTAGGAAAAAAAATTGGCAATTATGATCACATAAAAGTAGCAGTTTCCTTGTTGTTTTCATTGAAAGTGGATTTAAGTGGAAGAGTAAATTTGATAGAGTTACATGAATTGTATGAAGAAGCAATAGAGCACGCGTATTCTCAAAAAGAAACACAAGAATTTTACAAAAATGAATACAAGAATAAAGTTCTAGAAAGTCGTGCAAAGACGAAAGAACTGAAATTAAAACAGAAAATAAAGGAACGAGAAACTGAAAGTGCCAACGAACGCAAACAGTTTATTATTGTTGTAATATTTTCATTGATAATCATAAGTCTGTTTTTTATTTATAGACTTAGAGTTCGGTCTAGTAGACATGAGCTTAGTCTTTTGTTAAAAGAAATAGAATTTCTTAAAGAAAAAATAGAAGCTAGAAGTTTTTTGAACGGAACGGCTAGGTCTGCTAATAAAGTTAATTTGGATCGTGCTGTAATTGAAAGTAAACTAAATGTTAAATTAAATGACACTGATTGGAAGGTTTTGGTGCTTTTGGTTGATAATCCTTTGTTAACCAATTCAGAAATAGCGGAGAGTATCTTTTTAAGTTATGAAGGAGTTAGATCTTCATTAAAACGTATATACAATTCATTTGACATTAGTGGCTCTACCGGTAAAAAAAGTATGAGAATGAATCTTATTCTTGCGACTCTGGGATATTCAAATGAACAAGCCACCTAATTGTTGTTGAAATAAAGTGAATCCTAGAAAGATTCACAACCGAATATAGACGCAGCTTAATTAAGAGTTAAATTGCTTAGATCCAATCCTTCTGCCGAACAGATGCTACTAATTATGGTACTCCCCATCTTTATGACAAGTTAATAAAGTACCTTCTGTTTAATTTAAGCACATAGGCGTTAAGGTAGTTCTGTAGAAAGTCATCATCAATTCTGTGATGAACATCGAGTAACAATCTTTTTGCATTGCTAATTGCTTTGTGAACCCACGGCAACATCTTTCCAGCCTCCTTTTTTGGTATCGTTTCTGGACGGTGGTCAAAATCATTTTTCAATTCAGAGTAACTTGTCGATCCGTCAGACTTGATCACTGTAGTTGGATCAATGCTTTCGGTCACTTTTAGGGTGAATAATTTCTCATAAAACCCTCCTGAAATAACTTTCATTTTAAGAAATCCAAACTTCTTTTGATCCTTATATTTCTTATTAAGCTGAGTCAATTCAACATCTTTTGACTCAGCCATAACTAGAACGGTGGTCTGTCGTTGACGTCCTCTACCTCGCTTTAATGGTTCATTACGATCTCTATTGATATCGACTGTTTCAAAGAATCCGTCATCCAACTCAATCTCATTACCAAGCGTGTAAAGATTGTCCCTTAATCTCATTACGATCTGTATTTAGTGAGCCATTTCCCATATTGGTTGATATCTTTTATGTCCAAGTTCTCGTTGAATTTCCTTAGCTGAAAAACTTTTTTAGTACAGCTCAGCAAGTGCATTGTAATGAACCAATATTGAAAAGACAATTTACTATTTTCCATCACAGTTCTAGATTTAATGGTTGTTCGAAAACTACATTGTTTACACTCCCATTGCTCTCTTTTCTTCTTCCAATAGTGATTCGATGATTTACAGCGTTTACATGTAATTCCTTCATGCAATCCAAACTGGATGAATTCCTGTTTGCAAGATTACTCATCTGGAAATCGTTTATAAAAATCTAATATTCTCGTCTTAGCTTGTGTTTTAATCAAAGCTAAGGACTTAGACGTAAAATATTTACGGTCTATTGGGGAGACATGCGGATAAGCATTAATAATTTTACTCAGCAAAAAAAATGCTCTGCAGTTAAAACCATATATTTGAAATCAAATTTTCAGAATGGCTTTAATAAAAGAATGTAGGGAAGAAGCTGCGATTCTTGAGCAGATTAAGACCGACGTGGAATTAAGCAAGTGCGATAGCTAAAACAAAATCTTACAAAAAAATATGGCTTTGATTAAAGAATGCAGGGGAAAAACTCCAACCCACGGAAACGATTGCTGGTTTGCAGAAAATGCAACAATTGTTGGTGATGTCACCATGGGCGATCAATGCTCCGTTTGGTTTAGCGCTGTCATTCGCGGCGATGTAAACTCCATTGTAATGGGGAATAAAGTCAACATTCAAGATGGCGCTTTGATTCATTGTACTTTTGAAAAAACCAAAACCATTTTAGGGAATAATGTCTCAATCGGTCACAACGCTTTGGTACATGGATGCACGGTTGAAGACAATGTTCTTATCGGAATGGGATCGATTGTAATGGATGATTGTTATATCGAATCGGGAAGTATTATTGCAGCAGGAGCTGTACTTTTGGAAGGAACTAAAGTGGGGAAAGGTGAGATTTGGGCGGGCGTTCCTGCAAAGAAAGTGAAGGATATTTCGCCAGAACTTTTTGAAGGAGAAGTGATGCGAATTGCGAATAATTACGTGAAATATTCGGAGTGGTTTAAGGAGTAAACCTCTTATCAAAATATCAGAAAAGAAAAAACGTCCTCCCATAACTGAGAGGACGTTTATGTGTAAGTAAATTTTTCTATTTAATCACTACCAATTCTTTCTGAAGAACTGTATTTGATTCTGTGTACAATCGAACTATATACGTTCCATTATCTAGAATCGATCCACTCACAGTTTTGGATTTCAAGTCAACCTCAACTGATGCTATTCTTCCCAGCATATCGATCAATTCTACTTTGCGCAGTTCTCCTTCATAACTGATAGCAAAATCTCCATTGCTTGTAGGATTCGGATAAAGGAAAAAGTTGTTAATCGTCACCTCACCTATTCCAACAGTTGAATTAACACAAGCTGATGTATCTGAGCAACCATTTTCTGTAATAATTACAGCGAAATCACTTCCATACGTTGGAGTGAAGTTCTGATTTGTTTCATTTACTAAAGCTTGACCTGTATTACAGTCAATCCATTGGTATGTTTGACCAGCATTAGATGCAACAATGGTAATATTATCGCTTGCAATCGAAGTTGAAACATCAATTGAACCAATTACAACATCTTGCGTTTGTGTCGATGTATTTCCGCAAGCATCCGTATATGTCCAAGTCACTGTTGTTGTACCAACCGCAGTTACTGGGAAAACAACATCTGCCACACCAGTTACCGCTCCAGAACAATTATCTGTTGCTGTAGGTGCTGATAGAGTTACTCCACATAGCGAGTTTTCATCTGCTAAATCAATACTATCAGCCAATGGTGCAATATCATCCATTACAAGAATTGTTTGTTCAACGTTAATTGATAAGCCGACAGCATCAGTAACGCTATACGTTCTTGTAATTGTTTCAGGACAAGATAATCCATCAGTAAGATCAGAAACCCATGCAACAACTAGTGGACCTGTACAGTTATCCGCTTCATCGGTTACAGACGAAGGATCTGGTGAAGGAATATCATTAACACATTGAACGGTTACACTGTTAGGATTACTCGCTGTTGGTGCAGTAACATCCGTCAAAATAACATTTTGTAATTGCGTTGAAGTGTTACCATGACCATCATCAAATGTCCATGTTACAACGGTCGTACCTTGCACAGTAATAGGGAATATAACATTCGATGTTACCATCACAACAGTTGCGCACTCATCTGTTCCAGTTGGAGCAGAAGCTGAAGCATCACACTCTGCAATAATATCCATCAATGAAACTGAATCACCAACTGGGGCAATAATATCATCCACAATAACATTCTGCATTTGCGTTGAAGTATTTCCATGTCCATCATCATACGTCCAAGTTACTATTGTTGTTCCCTCCGTGATTGGAAATACAGCATCGTTTGTAACAGTTACCATTGTGTCACATTCATCATTTCCAGTAGGCGCTACTAATGAATTAATGTCGCAAACATCAAGCACATCTGCTAATGAAACTGAATCACCAACTGGGGCAATAATATCATCCACAATAACATTCTGCATTTGCGTAGAAGTATTTCCATGTCCATCATTATACGTCCAAGTTACAATTGTTGTTCCTTCTGTAATTGGGAAAACAGCATCGTTTGTAACAGTTACCATTGATGCACATTCATCATTTCCATTTGGCGCTACTAATGAAGTAACATCACAAACATCAAGTACATCTGCCAATGATGCTAAGTCACCAACTGGGGCAGTAATATCATCCACAATAACATTCTGCATTTGCGTAGAAGTATTTCCATGTCCATCGTCATACGTCCAAGTCACGATTGTTGTTCCTTCTGTAATTGGGAAAACAGCATCGTTTGTAACAGTTACCAATATAGCACATTCATCATTTCCGGTAGGTGCTACTAAAGAAGTCACATTACAAATGTCAAGTACATCTGCTAACGATGCTAAATCACCAACTGGGGCAGTAATATCATCCACAATAATAGTTTGATCTTGTGTTGAAAAACCTCCATGACTATCGGTATACGTCCAGGTAACAACAGTTGTTCCTTCTGTAATTGGGAATACCGCATTATTCGTTACAGTAACACCCGGTGCACAGTTATCAGTTGCTGTAGGAAAAACTAATGTGTTTACATCACATGCTGAACTCACATCAGTCAAAGAAGTTATATCTGGTGTTGGACCTGCTGATCCATTATCAGTAATAATCCAACCATCACTATTAATCATGTTGTCTCTTTCTGCCCATGAAGAACAATATAAACTATTACCTCCTGAAAAAGTAACGCCCGATTGTAGCGTTTGAGCATTCCAACCAATTAATAATGCATCATAGTTTGCTGTTGACAAAGTCACACTTCGAAACATATCAGTTGCATCTGTTACACCAGAGACATCCCATTGTCCCAAATCTTGATCAAAGTTGGATGCAAGGCGAAACATTGCTTTAAAAACCGTAGCACTTGAAGTATTCCAACCACTGATATCTTGATTGAAATCAGTGGCCTCCCTAAACATGTGAGAAAAATCCTTTACGCCAGACACATCCCATCCAGAAATATCTTGATTAAAATCTGTACCCTGGAACATAGCGAACATAGTTGTAGCACTACTTACATCCCAGGAAGCTAACGGCTGATTAAAAGCGTAAGATTGACCGAACGTACCATAAAAATTCGTGATGTTTCCAACGTTCCATGAAGAAAGATCTTCATTCATTACTGCACATCCTGAAAACGTCAAAAATAAGTTTGTACAGCCCGTTAAAACGGGAGCGTCAGCCGCTAAAACATGCATATTCGAACAACCGTAAAACGCTTTGTTAAAATTCGTCCATGCATTCGTACCCCATTGATCGACAGATAAAAGCTTCTTCCTGTCTCCTGTTAAATTGAAATGAATTCTTGGAAAGCTTCCTTGTATACGAATTGTATAGGTTCCAGTACTACCAAAATCATGCGTTACATTTCCTGTTATGCCAAACTCATCAAAAGTTCCATCGTTGTTCCAATCGACATCATAACTGTATCCGACACCAAAAGTTGGAATTGTAATTTCAGTCGACGTTGAAGTTCCTGGATTATCTGTCTGCCATGTTGTAATAAATTCATTTTGTGCTGCTAAATAACCAGCGGAAAGAATTAGAACAACTAATAGTGTGTTTTTTATCATTGTGTTTTTATTTTAAATACGTTAGATGCTTGCCCGTAATTGATCTTACTATTGTTTGATTAGTTTAAATGTCTTAGGATTTTGTGTTTCACTAATTAAAGTCAATGAATAAATCCCTGGAGTCAAATGACGCACTTGAATTGATGCTTGTTCAGCGGAGAGTTTTCCCTGTATTACCAATTTACCTTGTGAATCATACAATCTGTAGGCAACATTATCGTCGTTGCTTAATTTGATTTTTACTGCTTCAGCTACTGGATTTGGATACAATTCAAACGTTGAGTTATCGAATTCAGTCAACGATAACGAACCTACATTGACATCAAAAGAACAGAGACTACTATTTCCGGACTCATCTTCAGTTGTTATTGTGACTGTATGAACGCCTGTTGATAATTGTGTTCCAGCCACAGGATCTTGAATCACGTTTACAATTGGAGTAATACAATTATCAATGATGGTAACATCCCCTGAAGTGAAATAGTCTGGAAGCGTAAAACTGCTTGCTACTACTAACGTTGTATCTTGATTTCCTGGACACGTTATAACTGGTGCTAATAAATCAACAACGGTAATTATTGCGGTACAAGATGAACTATTGTTAGAAGGGTCCAACACGACTAATATCACAGAATTTGCTCCGATGTCATTACATGTATAAGTTGTGTCAATATCATATGTCAATATCCCACTATCATCCGAAGATCCTGAACCTACAAGTGACGGACTGAAATCAATATAACCTGATGCATCTAATTCTACTGTAACATTTTCACAAACAGCAACAGGCAAAATTTGATCTTGATAATGTACAATGAAATAGAAATCTACGGGAGCAAAAGTTGGACTCACTGTTTCAAAAGTTGGATTACCAATTACGTGAAACTGCAAGCCTCCTCCTAAATATGGATCTGTACCGATATCAGAAAAACCAGCTTCACCTGTAATAAATTTAGTCATGAAGGTATACTGATTACCAGATATTACTGGAATAGGAACTGGAAATGTAATCAGCACATCATTAGAAGCCTCCAACGATGTAAGACTGTATATTACTGAATCTAAAGGGTTGGATGGATCCACTCCGTCGTAGAAGGTTAACTGATGATCTCCATCAACTCCAACACTAACTATATGAAGCGTTATCGATTCAATACTTCCGGAACAAGTCGCAGTAAAGCTCTGTCCAACCTGAGCCGTTGCTGTGTTTAAAGTAACGACATTACCCGTAAGCAATTGTGAAATATTATCTCCAAGTCCGCATTGTGAGAATGCCGAATTTGATTGAATGGAGAGGAGTAAAAATGCAGCGTAAATTATTTTTTGATACATGGGAGTTTATTTTATTGATTTTTTATCATTGCTAAGCAATTGATGTTACTGTTGTTTGATTATTTTGAATGTCTTTCGTTTCGACAAGCTCAACGAGCCTTTGTTTCCATTTTCGAAAATTAATTCGAGAGAATAGGATCTAGCCGCCAATTGACTTACTTGAATTGGTGTTTGTTCTACGGAACGTTTATCCTGCAACACCTGTTTTCCTTGTACATCATACAATGCGTAGGTAACATTTTCGAATGTGCTTGTTCTAATGGTTGATAGATTCGTGTTTGGTTTGGGAAATTGTTATCTCATAACTAGGAGCATGATCCTCCAGACCTAAAAATTCCCCGTTGGTTTGATGAAAACCTTGCGTGAGATCATTGGTTCCATCGGTTCCTGTATTTACGATTACTTCTCCTATTGTGAAATCGATGCTTCCGTTTGCGTTGGAACATGAATCTCTTTTAGTGGATACTATTTCTTGTGAGTAAATGAAATTTGAGGCGAACAGTAGACACACTAATAGTGTTGTTGTTTTCATTGAGTCTATCTTTTTCTAAGATTAGGAAATATTGCTTTTACGATGAGTGGATGAACGATATTGTATTTACGTTCAGCACCCCAAAAAAACATTAATCTTGAAAAAAACAAAGGATTTTTCTCCCTACAAAAACATGACAATCAAAAAGTAGATGCGTTAAGTGTTGAATATGATAGCCTTAAGATCATTGAGATTTTCTATTTCTGATTTCCGCATAAACCTCCTACGCGTTTGGCTTATCGAATTTACATTCACTCCTAATATAGATGCGATGGTTACATCATCTAAACCCAAACGAGTAAGACAAAGTAATCGTATTTCACCAGCAGTAATTGATGGGAACTTTGACTTTATATTTACAATGAAATTAGGTTGTTCTTTTTGAAATAACTCTAAGAATTTCTCCCACTGTTCATCAGAGTTTATTTTAAACTCGCTCCAATTTACAACGTTTTTCTTTGCTTCAATTTCCTGAATCTTATTCACTAATTGTTCTTCTTTTGAGGATAGTTCACTTGTAACTTGTTCCACTTTATTTGCAAGAATAATTTCCTTTTGTTTTGACTTCAGATTGAACTTCCTAAATACAAAATACCCAATGACAAGAAGAAGTACTAGACAGAATAAACCAATATTTCTTTTTCTAAGATTATCATTCTTGATTGCTACCCCTTTTTCTGCATCTGCTTTTAGTTGCTTGCTAAGTACTTTCTCGGCATTCTTTTTTATTTGATACTTGTTATAGGATTCTTCTACCCTAGCTCCGCGAAATTGATCGTTTTTTCTTTTCAAACTATCTAAAGCAAAAATAGTAGAGTCTGCATAGGCAAGTGCAATAGTTGGCTGATTAATCGTTTTGTAATATTTAGATAAAACAGGGTATAATTTACTGAGCCTTTTTATGTCTTTTGAAGAATGAGCTGCAAAAATTGCATTGTCTAAGGTTTGTTTTGCCTTTTTAATATTACCTTTTCTTAAGTAGATATCTGCCATTAAAATAAGTGCATTACTTGCATTTCCCCAAGATTTTACTTTGCTACAAAAATCTGCATCTTTTTGTAGCAAAGCCCAAGCCTCTTTATAATTGCCTTGCAAATAAAAGTTTTCACCTAGATTTCCACCAGAAACTACCTTCATAGCACTATCTCTACGGGTGCTATTTTTAGTTAATGGTAAATCAAAAACTCTCTGAAAATAAAAAGTTGAAGAATCTAATTGATTATGCTCACGATAATACACACCTAAATTATTATTAATACCCATGAACATTCTATCTTTCGTTGAGATTAATTTTGAACCTCTAGGATATTCGCTATTTATAGCTTTAATCGAATAAGCAATTGCATTTGGTAGATCATTCATTTGATAATAGCAAAAAGTAAGCACCCTATAATGTTCTAAAAGAGTCGATTTAGGGATACTTGCATCATTTTTTTTTTGAATATTTTCTATATTTTCTCTTAAAAGCCAAATTCCCTTTTCTATATTTTTAACGTCACCATTTAAATTTATAAGATAATGTGCGTGCCTATATTTTGCCTCAATCTCAAGCCATAAAACCCCAGAGTTGGTTGCTTTTTTTTTTATTTTTTCCAGCTTTAGATTAAGACCAGATTTTGAATAAGAAACTTTTGCCCCAATATGACACTGAATAAGTCCAGCATACATTTCAAGACCAGGATTCTTATTGTCTACAGCTAACTTTTTTATTTTTTGAAACAGTTTATGTAGGGTAGTATTTTTTATTTTTCCTCGATTTTTTTTTACTGAACCCCAGATATTAGATAACGGGGCCTTTTCAGTAGTAAGAAGAATCTCGTCTAAAGTAGGTAAACGCAATACCTGTAGCAAAGAGTCTGCTTTAGTATCTGAGATAGTTTCTTGTGCATTTGCTTGAAATGATACTGCTATAAGGAATATAAAAGCATACTTTTTAAATAGATGAATCATAGTATTTAAAGCTCGCATAGATTTTCTAATTATCTGAGTACATTCACATGTCCCGTAATTAAGATTCGTTCATCTGTCTCAATAGTTTGGAATTCAATTCTCCAAGTATACGTTCCATCTTGAACTAAATTCTGCCCAGCCCCGTAGGTTCCGTCCCAACCAATTGAAGAATCGCGTGATTTCCAAATGATTTCACCCCATCTGTTAAAGATGAATAAATCATAATCGAATGGATCATAACCTGAAGTGAAGATTGGTTTGAAATACTCATTGTAGCTATCTCCGTCTGGCGTAAATGTATTCGGCACATAATAAATAACTTCTTCACTTACATTGATCGTTACATACGCAGTATCGGCACAACCAAGTGGAGACATTGCAATTAATTCAACCAAATAACTTCCTCCTTCTTCATCTGGGAAAGAGTGCGTTGGATTTTCCACAGATGTAGGCGGTGTCAAATCACCAAATGTCCATGAATAATCTGTTGCGTCAATAGAGTTGTTTGTGAAAATCTCTTCAGTAAATATATTGGTCTTTTGTGTTTG
>JAWUWJ010000017.1:0-53406 GCA_034111925.1 Crocinitomicaceae bacterium | reverse complement strand
TGTGATCCCTCTGGGGCTCGAACCCAGGGCCCACGCCTTAAAAGGGCGTTGCTCTACCAACTGAGCTAAGAGATCATTTACGCGTTAGCGAGTGCAAATATATGTATACTATTTCTTAATCCAAGCATCTATATTCACTTTTTTTTAAAAATAATTCACTTTTTTTCTTTTCACGTAAAAATGAGCGCCTTAGCGCATTGCAGACTGTATTCATAAATTGATTTTCTGCATTTGTATTTCAGTTTTACTAACTTCGAACTTATGAAAAGAATCATTCTTGTCGGCTTTATGGGGTGCGGTAAATCTACCCTCGGTAAAAAGATTGCCGCCAGACTCAATGTGCCTTTTATAGATTCGGATTTTGAAATTCAAAAGCATTATAATAAATCCATTGGTGAAATCTTTGCTGAACAAGGGGAGTCTCAATTCCGTGAGATTGAAAAGGAGTACATCCAAACGCTTGATTTAAAGGAGGATTTCGTGCTAGCCACAGGCGGTGGGATGCCATGTTTCGGGAACAATATGGAATTGCTCAATGGAGTTGGTACAACGTTTTATATGGAACGATCCGCAAAAGAGTTAACACACAGACTTGTAAATGCCAAGAAGCAACGCCCACTAATCACAGGGATGTCCGAAGAAGAACTGTTGAGTTTCGTGGAAGATCGTTTGATCCTTCGAGAAGAGTATTATAAGAAAGCTGCAGTTGTTTTACCCCGCGACGAACAAAATCCTGATGCTATTCAAAATTATCTGAATCATTTTCTAACTGATTTTCACCAAAGAAGCTAATGCTTCCGCCTTTGCGCTCATTGCCCATTAAGTAGGAATGTACAATTAGAATCAATGCCAAAACAAGCAATGCAATTTTATCGAACATTGTTGTGTCTTGCGCGAAATAAGAAAAACTCAAGTAGAAAATACTCAATCCAAGATAGAGAACCAATGGAACCATTGTTAAGTAAATGAAGATTTTCTTTTTGCGATACAATAGAACCAGTCCAGCGAAAAATACTATCCATAAGACGATTGATAACGCACTTGCCACCTGAAGTCGATTTAAGAAGTCACCGCTTTCAAATTCCAACTGCAAACCTCGCTCTTCAATTATTTTCTTCACAGGTATTCCTTTTTGTGAAGAAATCCAATCTCCCGAAACTAAGGCGTAATAAGTAATGGCATTCCAAAGAAGGAAGATTAATGAAATGAAAGTCCCAACGAAAAATGCAATTCGAGTATAGATGTCAGGCTTCTTTTTACCGAAAATTAAATTTCGTAAAATGAGGACAAAAGGAATTGGACTCTCAAATTTTCGAATCTTTTCCCTTTTTACTCTTTCCTTCTCTTCTTTTTCTGCTTCTGTCATTAGTCAACAATAACTACTAAATACTTTGATATTTTCCAGAATTCTGAAGCGTCCAAAATCTTAATGTTTGAAGTGCTACCATTTTCTATTAATTCGAAAGAAGCTGCTGGATGCGCAGTAATCAAACGAACATTTTCACCACGAATAGTGAGATTCGTTGATTTAGCTGCATCCGCCTCAGTGAAATAGTCGCTCTTAAAGTCACTTCTTAAGTTCAATTTCTTTCCAATTCCAATAAACCCATTCTTCTTTTCAATAATGTTATTGTCCATCAATTCCTTCTCAGAACCGTAAGCGTAATAGACCTTATTGATTTTATGCGTCAACACATCTATTTTAACCGCTTGGTCTTGATAGGCGTCGAAGAGTTTAGAATATTGTTGATCCAATAGTTCCAATTCGATTTGAAGTCGTTCAATTTGTTCATCTTTCCATTGGATTTCCTTGATCAAAGATTCAACCATGACTTCCAATTCCTCTATCTTCAATCCGTTTTTCTCCAATTGTTCATTCAAGCGCTTCACCATTCTCGCGTTGTCCTCACGCAAAAAGTTAATGTGGCGAATCTCCTCTAAAATCCATGTTTTGTCTTCAGCTTCCAATTCTGGGTTTTCCGACAATGTTCGAATTTCATCTTTACGAACACCAATAGACTCCAAGTTCGATTTGATTTCATTGAAAAACGCCAACGACTCATTAATTACAGAATCCTTTTGAGCATTGTCCAATTCCAATTGAGCAATTTGATTTTCGAGATCCTTATTTCCATTTTCAGTGGTTTTCGCAGGTTCTGGCTCTTGAGTACAGCTGAATACCAATAAAGTTACCGCTACAATTGAAAGGAATTTGAACATATATAATTTTTTTAATGTTAAGCAATAAAGTCGTCTACAGTAAACGGTTGTTAATGAGTGATTTCTATTTGAAACCGATCCAATACCACTTGTAAATTAGGTGTTGAACGATTTACATTCTAAGCGACTCTTTTATTACCTTAGTGGAAAATTACGAATTTATGCTTAAATACCTCTCCATTATTACGGTTTCAATGTTATGTTTTTTGACACAGGCTCAAAATATCAAATACAACTTGAAAATGCCGAAGCCTCAAAACCATTATTTCAATGTAGAAATGGAGCTTGATGGGTTTAAAGAAAAAGAGTTAAATGTGAAAATGCCAATCTGGGCCCCCGGTTCATATTTGGCGAGAGAGTTCGCGAAACATGTGAACTTGGTTAAAGCTTTTGACGGAAATGGCAATGCTTTAGAAGTTGTTAAAACGAACAAAAACACGTGGTGCGTTAAGAAAGGAAAAGCTAAAAAAGTAGTTGTTAAATACGAAGTGTATTCTTTCGAATTGACAGTGAGAACGAGCTTTTTGGATTTAACACATGGTTTTGTTTCAGGTTCGGGAATATTCATGTATGTCAACGAACACAAAGAGGACAAGGGTAGAGTAGAAGTCTTTCCACACGAATCATTCTCAACAATTACAACAGCTTTGAAGAAATCTGAAGGTATTGCTCCGAGTGGTAAATCAACTGTTTTTGATTTTAAGAACTACGATCAATTGGTTGACTGTCCAATAGAAATTGGTAATCAAGAAACGTTTTCATTCATGGCTGCTGGAATCAAACACAACGTTGCGATTTACGCCAGAGGAAATCACGACATTGAAGAATTGAAAGTAGATATGGCTCGCGTTGTAGAAACTGCAACTGCCATTTTTGGACAAAATCCAAATGAAGAATACACGTTCATTATTCACAACGTTGTTGATGGACAAGGTGGATTGGAGCATGTGAACTCAACTGTATTAAGTACGAACCGTTGGAGGTACCAAAATGATTACAAAGGATTTTTGAAATTGGTTGCGCACGAATATTTCCATTTATGGAATGTGAAAAGAATTAGACCGGTTGAATTAGGACCTTTCAATTATGACGCTGAGAACTATACATCACTGCTTTGGGTAATGGAAGGATTCACTTCATATTACGAGAAAATGATTTTACTTCGATCTGGTATTTGGTCAGAAGAAGAGTTCTTAAACGGAATGTTTGGAAGCTTGAATTATGTTGAAGGATCAGTTGGAACAAGAGTTCAACCAGTTGCTCATGCGAGTTTTGATGCTTGGATTAAGGCGTACCGTCCAAATGAAAATAGTGGTAATACAACAATGTCGTATTACTCAAGAGGATCTGTTGTTGCCATGTTGTTGGATGCGAAAATTATCAAGAAATACGATGGTAAAAAATGCTTGGATCATTTCATGCAAAAGGTCTACAAGGAGTATTACGAGAAGAAGGGGAGAGGTTTCTCTGAAAGTGAATTTCAAAAAGAATTGGAAGATTTCTTAGGCGAAAACATGGATCAGTTCTACGCGGATTATATCAACGGGACAAAGGTTCCTTACTACGATGAAGTATTTTCTTCAATTGGAATGAAAGTCAATTACGCTGGTGTTTCAAAGGTAAGCGCTGGAGTTTCTTTATCAGGTTCAGGTGGGAAAGTTACAATCAGATCAATTCGCAGCAACTCGCCAATCGAAGAAGCAGGATTGAGTGTGAATGATGAGATTATTGGAGCAAATGGAATCAGAGTGGATAAGTCAACATTGGAATCTTTCTTTGCAGGAATGTCTGCTGGAGATGTGATGGAAATCTTATTTGCACGAGGTGATGAATTGTTCTCAACTGATTTGAAAATGACTGAGTACGAAAAACCACGTTACGAATATTCAAAAATTGAAGGAAACGATGATCTTGAAAAACTGTTCAAATATTGGCTTAGAACAGAATGAGAAATCTTGTCGGACTCATAATTATCGCATTAATAGTTGGAGCTTGTTCTTCGATCAAGGTCGTAGAGTTGGAGAAACCTAAAGGTTCAATCTATACTGCTGCGCAAACAGAGCCGTCTATCGCAATTGATCCAAACGACAATGAGCACATTATCGCTGGTGCAATTCTAGATGAGTTTTACGAATCTTTTGACGGAGGAAAATCATGGGACGCTCAAACTGTAACGAGCACGTACGGTGTCTATGGAGACCCGGTTATGATGTTTGATACAAAGAGTCAGATCTATTATTTTCACTTGGCCAGTTATGTCGAAACGTCTCATTTGGATCGAATTGTTTGTCAAACTAAAAAAGCAATGCGTCCAGGATTAGATGCGCAGCCTTTATTCAATGATGGTACATTTCCAACTCCAAGCGGAACAAAAGTTCAAGACAAACAATGGGCAGTTGTAAATCAGGAAACAAACGAAATTTACATGACATGGACGCAGTTCGATGCGTACAATTCTAAGGCGGATAAAGATAGTTCATTCATCATGTTTTCTAAATCTGCCGATCAGAGTTTAACGTGGAGTGAACCATTAAGAATTTCCAAGCATGGTGGCGATTGTATTGATGATGACAACACTGTCGAAGGTGCTGTTCCAGCCGTTGGACCGAATGGCGAAATTTATGTCACTTGGACAGGACCAATGGGACTTGTTTTCCAGAAATCATTGGATGGTGGATTGACGTGGCTTGAAAGCGAAATTGTGATTCAAGAACAATTCGGAGGTTGGACACTTGAGATTCCAGGGATTTATAGAGCAAATGGATTGCCGATTTTAAAATGTGATTTAAGCAACGGACCCAATAGAGGAAATTTGTATTTGAATTGGTGCGATCAGAAGGGCGGAGAAGAGAACACGGATTCATGGATTATGAAATCGACGGATGGCGGCGAAACGTGGAGCGATCGAATTCGAGTGAATCAAGACGAATCTAAGAAGCATCAGTTCTTTACTTGGATGACAATTGATCAAAGTTCGGGCTACTTGTACTTCGTTTATTTCGACAGAAGAAATTACGACGATATTCGAACAGATGTATATTTATCCACTTCAAGAGACGGTGGAAAGACATTTGTAGACACAAAAATCTCTGAAAAACCATTCATTCCAAGTGCGGAAATGTTCTTTGGTGATTACTTGAATATAGATGCTGTTGAGGGTCAAATTAGACCAATCTGGCCAAGTATGACGGATGAGAAAATAAAGCTGCATGTGGCTTTGGTCAGCGAAAAGGGGCTAAAGAAATAATTAGCGCTTTAATCGGTACGTATATTTGTGCGTTCCATCATCGACCAATCGCTTGTGCTTTCCAACAAGTCTTCCGTTCGTTACTTTTAAATCTGTCCATGTCATAGACGTGAATAGACTCGTGTCGCTGGGATTGGAAACACTCATGTACAAGCTATACGTTTTCTCGTCTTCTTGATTTCCTTCATCCCAAGTCCAAATTTCATCCAAATACCATTCACCTGGATACGTTACGTTTTTCGATTGATCGATTATTGAAAATTCATTGTTCTCAGCGAAATCAAATTTCACATTATCGTATTGACCCGTAATGTCCGTTTCGAATAATTTACCGTTATCTTCTAAAGCCACTTTATCTACATTCCATGTTCCACGAATTTTCCCTTCCACCTTTGATGTAGAAGATATGTTATCAGCATTTCCGCAACTCACGGTGAAAAATGCTATAAAGAGTAAAGCGGGAAGTAGATATCGAAAATGTTTCATTTGTAGGTGTTTGACGAATAAGAATACAAATATCGTTCCCGAAATTAATAATTATCCGCAAAATGGAGTGAAAGGTGTGAACTATCGAAAAAAGAATGTTGCTGTTTTGAAAACCTACTCAATCGGCCCTTCTTGGAATTGAGGCCCTTTGTTATCGATGTTTGGAAAGAAATATTTGAATTCAATAGCCAGAAATGAGCCGTCTACTTCACCGATCGTTTGAATTAAATTTCCTTGCCAATTGTAATTTGCTATTACGTCAAAAACAGGTGAGAAAGGAACTCGAGCGGAACCGCCCAAATAGAAAAAACCTTTCTTCTTTGTTCTATATTCAAATCCGAAATTTGCGTTGGCATCAATTCCTGCCTTCTTTCGTCGGACCCCAAAGATTGTGAATGTGTTTTCTCCACCAGGCGAATTGAAAACACTTATGTCAGTAGGCCTATAAGTCAATGCAAAACCTATTGAAGCATTCATAAACCAGCTTTCAGCAAGTTGTACATAAAACAGAGCATTGATTGGGGCGTCATATTCGATAAAGCTCATGCTGTTTGTTGCAAAGGCATTCGAATCTGGAACTTCCATCGCCAAATCAAAATTACGTTCCGTAAAGTTCAATCCAGTTTCAAGCGCAATTAATTTTGTGAGTCCAATTCGAACCGTTCCTCCAAATGAATACCCAGCTTTCTGGTTAATTTGCACATTGAATCCACCATTACTCAAAGTCGTTTCAGGCGAACCTATAAAACTTGATGGAAAGATAGGTTTTACCTGAATGCCAAAATAGGAGGGTGGGTTTTTCTTAGCGTCCTGCGAGAATGAGGACGAATAGAAAAAAAGTGCCAGTAAGATTAGATAAATTTTCATCGTGTTTACAACGCTAATAAACGCATTTTATTCTTATTTTTTTGCCTCTTTGATTAATGTGCCATCATCATTGTATAAACTGAGTTTCTCCTGTTGTTTGCAGTAACCAATAATTGCAAGTGTCAAGAGTCCTAGCCCTAAAAAAAGGATGAAATATCGAAAGCCTTTGAAAGGGATTAGTGGCTTTTTATGTTTTCCTTCTACTTTAAAATTGATTTTGTCCGTACGCTTAAAGTCTCGGTTGTGAACTCCGAATAATATATATTCCTTTTGGCGCTTATTCTCAGTATCTTTTTCAAACCAGATCGATTGAGCTTTCAATTCCTTTTCGAAGGAAGCCGCTCTTTCAGAATCGACAAATCGGTAAACAATATATTCAGGGTTCGAAGGATGTTGAACGTAATTCACCAATCCTAAATCAACGATATTGTCAACGGGATTATCTACTCGCTTATCCATTCTGTTGTGTATTCGATTGGTTTTCTATGCGCCTTCGGCCATTCTATTGCTGGGTAACCGATATAAAACAATCCCACGCATCTGTCTTTTTCTCCAATGTTCAGAAATTCATTCATTTCTGGCGTGTAGATTAATTTAGGTGTTGACCAAAATCCTCCCAATCCATAAGCAGTGCATGTTAAATGCATATTTTGAATGGCACAGGCAACAGCTTGGATTTCTTCGATTTCAAGAATTTTTTCCTCCGGCTGACGTTTCATGCAAACTGCAATGGCAACGGAAGATTTTAATGGGCGCGAAATTAATTTTTTCAGTTTCACGTCATTCTGTTTCTCTTCAGGTGTGAAATTCAAATAAGCTTGACCCAAGTATGAACTCAACACTTGCTTTCCTTCATCCGTAAAAACTTTGAAACGCCATGGTTGTGTGTTCCCGTGCGTGGGAGCCCATTGTGCATTGTTCAGAATTACCTCGATTTGTTCTTTGTGGACTTGGCGATCACTGAATTGTTCAGGATAAATAGTACGCCTTTCTCGAATGAGTTCGTTGATTTCAGAAAGATTGAATCGCATTGAATTTAATTTGCGTCAAAATTAACAATTGATTCCAAGCATACCGCAATATTAGGGTGATTTAATGATTGCGATCGTACAATTCACCGCCATCTTTATTTTCATATTCCCACGCCTTTTTTAATTGGAAAAAACTTTGATCAATAGTCTCGTAGTTTCCATTTGGTGTAGGTCCCAATGCTGGACTTGCAATAACATATCCTGTTGCATCAAGGAATGTGTAATGCGGGAAAGTCGTAACTTGATATTTGTCCCATATTGAATTGGAAGGTGAAGTAGGGTAGATCTCCCATTGCATATCGTCCAATTTCGTTTGTGTTTCTTCTGAAAGTTCAGATTCCTGTTTATAAACAGAGATGAACTTAACATATTTAGAATATTTTGCGTTGAGTCCACGAACGAGTTCTAGCTCCTTCATATTATCATTACTGTTTGGATCAAAAAAGTGAATGTAAATGTGTTTTCCTTTTAAACCTAAAAGCGTTTTTGTTTCCAATCCATCAGCGGAAAGAACAAAGTCTGGTGCAATTACTCCAGGAACAAGATTGATCAATCGATGTCTTATATTTTTAGCAATCACAGAATTTTCCTTGAACATCGTGAAATGGACAAGGCTATCAAGAATGGTAATCACGTTTGTTTGAGGATAATCTTTCGAATAAAAAATTTCTGAGAGAGCCTGAATCATCACAATTTCCCGAATTCTTCTGTTGATCAACGTGTACTCTCTTCCCAAAGAAGTCATTACCATACTTGGACTACTGCGCAGTATTCCTTGGTAAAATGCCTCGTTCGTTTCATTGGAGAGTTGAGGAATAATTTTTTTATAATAGTTCGTTATGTACTCCATATAAACGTCGTTGTTGTACTCAACGGGTTGGTATTTTATAAAGAAGTCGTGCTTTTCATAACGGTTTCTTTCAGCAACATTGTTGACGTTTTCCAATCCAGCAATGTCAAACTTAATGTAAGTCTTCAGAAAATTCGAGTTCTCACTTGAATCGATGGCGTAGGCCTTTTCAACTCTCGTTTTAAACCGATCAAATGCTTCGACGTATCCCAAAGTATCTTTTCTGTTTCTCAAGTGGAAAGTACCAGAAACGAAGTAATCAACCCAACGTCGGTAACCTAAAATTTTATAATTAATGTCTGTGCTGTCCAACCTGTTAAAACCAATTTCTACATCGTTCCCAGATGGTTTGATTGGCTCATAGATATTTCTTTCAGGAAAGAAAATGCTGTAATCTCCTTTTGGTTGAATGTATATGAATCCTCGATTGTTATTGGATTTAACAATGACTTTTTGAATTTCATCGCAATTGAAAGTCATATTGAACGAACTGTCAACGCCGATTGTTGCGCTTCCAATCAATGTTTGCTTATTGCTTAAGTAATCTTCAATTTTATAGACGCGAATTTTCTTGCCAATATAGGCTGGCGCAATTCCAGAAATTGAAACTGTCTGTGCGTTGAGTCCGCCGAAGAGGAATAAAAATGAAAAAAGTATGATATTTCGCATATCGCTTAATTGTTGTTGGAAGTGAAGTACATTAATTGTACCATACTATCTAAACGAGGATATGTGCGTTGGTTACAAACGCATCAATTGGCCCTCCATTCTTATCAATTTCACGGATGATAGAGGAATTTATTGCCGAATATTTTTGATCCGTTAAGAAGAATACCGTTTCAATTCCCGAAATGTCTTTGTTCATATGAGCAATTGACTTTTCGTATTGAAAATCTTTGGAATCGCGCAATCCTCGTATGATGAGATCTGCTCCGATTACTTTGCAAAAATCAACAGTTAATGATTGAAAAGATTCAACTCGAATGTTTTCATCGGCCGTGAATAAAGATTTGATGTGTTCAATTCTCTTATCCAGGTCGTACATGTAGGTTTTCTTGCTATTCACGCCAATGCCAATTACAACTTCATCAAAAAGGGATAAACTCTTTCTAACTACAACTTCATGACCTTTAGTAAACGGGTCGAAGGATCCTGGAAATAAACCAACTTTACTCATCGTTATCATTTATTTGAAAGAAACTAAAATGCACTCCTCCATACATACGTTCATAATCGAAATGAGTTGTGTTTTTTAAGGAAGTTTGTTTACCATGCTCAATAATAAGCACTCCACCGTCTACTAATAATTCACGTTCAAACACCAGATTTGCAATTTCTGCATGCTCTTCATAAGCGTACGGAGGATCTGCAAAAATGAGATCAAATTTTTCATCTGTCTGGTTCAAGAACTTTACCAAATCCGCTTTGATAACAGTTATGTCTTGCTCACATTCGTATTTGTGAGACATCGTTTTCATGTGCTTGTAGCAATTGAAGTTTTTATCAACCGCGATTACTGTTCCTGCTTCTCTTGACAAAAACTCGAACGATATATTTCCCGAGCCAGCACAAAGGTCAAGGATTCTTAAATTTTCTAATGAATACTGATGTTCAAGAATATTGAACAAGCCTTCTTTTGCAAAGTCAGTTGTTGGGCGGGAAGGGAAGCTTTTTGGGATTCGAAAGTATCTCGTTTTGAATTTACCTCTAATTATACGCACAGTATTTGGGATTTAGCAAGATGATCGTTGTCTTTTGATACCGCCATTTTTTTTAAGTCTCCAATTTTAACCAATCCTTGTTCAACGGAATCGATTAGGGTGGATTCTGATCCTACAGCCGCTACCAATTCTATCGAACCTTTCTCATTTGTGAATTCCTTCTGCTGTAAAGCAAAATTTAAATGATAAATAATGTCTTCCGAGGATTGATAGCTAAACGAAGAATAAAATTCAAGCGCATTGTGTTTCACTAATGTTAAGCGAAAGTAGTTTTCAAAGCAAACAATGGTAGCTTTTAATTTAAATGCATTCTCGTTGAGTGCTTTTCTTACTATATGCGTTCCCGCGTGTTGAATAACAACTCTCGGAAATCGAATAACGAAAAATGACTTGATCCAGTTTGGAACTTCGTAAACGTTAATGACGCTCAATTCTGAAATACGGTTGTAATCTATTTCGCCATTTTCGGAGTCTTTACCAAAGCACAATTGAAATATATCAACTGGGGTAGACTCGTTAAAAACGGCATTGGGAACCAACGATGATTTGTCAATGCACCAAGCAACAGTAACTTCATCAAAATCACCTTGTAAAAAGGAGTTCGCGTCAAAAATAGCCTTGAGCGATTCTTTTGATTCAGAATCTGTTTTACTAGAAATTGTTTGATCCAACCTTGAGAGAACTGTTTCGTTTCTCATTGAAACAAAGCGAACCGCGTTTGATGCTATCTCGATAGCGAGATGAGTACCTCTCATGATTACTCAGTTTCCCAAGAACCCGTATGCTCGAATGTAGTAAGTTTACCAAGAGTCATAAAGATTTTCGAAGCAGCTCCTTCTTCTTTTGCAAAAGGAAGAGTTCCAGAAATGTAGATTGAAGGCCCAGACATTTCATTGAAAAAGATAGAATCTTTCACTTCCATTTTCCAAATTTCCTTTCCATTTGTGAATGGAATGAAGGGCAATGAATCAGCATAGAATTCTCCAAGTCCATCTTTTATTCTTGCTTCAATGTATGAACGCGTTTCAAATTTTGATTTCATAAGACTCACTTGGTTCGTGTCTCTTATGAAATTTGAAAAGTATTTATTATATCTCGGTCCTTCTTTCCAAAGTGAAAGTTTGTACGCTTCATCCTCAGTCATGTTCTTATCAATTGCACGACCATCACCATATAAGAAATCGTTTTCTGCTGGTTCAAGACGAATACTTGGAACAACACCTTCTGAAACATATTCAGGAACAGTTCCTGTTTTCGTGTATTCAATAAGCGATTCCCAATCTTTCAAATAAACACCATTCTTTTCCTTGTAAGATTTTTGAATATATGAAACGTCTGATAAGTTTTGTTTTGACTTAAGTTGGCATTTCAAACTGCTCTCATTGTAATTTTGAGTTGTTGCAACGCTGTCCCATGACATGTAAAGTGTAAGTAAAGCAATTACGCCCATTACAGCACCAATTATGTACACGAGCATTGGTTTTAGCTTTCCTAAACTATATAGGATACTAATTGCTCCAGCTCCAAACATTAAAACAGCGGAGAACATAAATACTCCACCTTGATCCTTGGCGATACCAAGACCGATTATTGCAATTCCAATTGTAACGAATACAGTTGGAATGAAATATTTTTTAAAAAACAGAGAAAGATTGTCGATCATAATTTCTTCTTTACATTTTAAGACGTTAACAAAACTACTATTTTTTAAATTCCACCAAAGGTCATACAATAGTTTTTTTTTACCATTCAATCAATGAAACGTTATCATAAATCTTAATACCTTTATATAAGTAGCCTTAATCCATGAATACGAGCCCCTTTCAGGAAAAAATAAATAGTAAGTTTGGTTTAACACCAACGAAGCACCAATCCGAATTATTTTGGGAATTGGAAGCTTTTTTGCGAAAAAGAGACACAAAAGAGCTATTTGTTCTATCCGGATATGCTGGAACGGGTAAAACTTCTGTTCTTGGAGCCTTCGTTCAAGCGTTGCAAGAATACAAAGTGAAGGTGAAACTTTTGGCTCCAACAGGAAGAGCGGCAAAAGTTTTTAGTTTGATCTCAAAGACGGATGCTTTTACGATCCATAAGCAAATTTATAGACGGAAATCGAAGACAGATTTAGGTTCTCCGATCAGTTTGCAGCCCAATTTATTCAAAAACACGGTTTTCATTGTTGATGAAGCTTCAATGATCGGGGATTTTTCAATGCAATCAGATGGAAGTGTGAGTGCTCGCAATTTACTTGAAGATTTATTTGAGTTCGTCTATTCGGGAGTAGGCTGTAAGTTGATCCTGATGGGAGATGAAGGTCAACTTGCGCCAGTCGGAAGTGATCATTCACCAGCGCTGAATGTTGAATACCTCGAAAACCATTTTCCTGCAATTAATTGTTCGTTCTTTAAATTGACAGAAGTGTTGAGGCAAGCTGAGGATTCTGAGGTTTTGCGCAACGCTACGCTATTAAGAAATACGGATTGGGTAGATTATCCAAAATTTGATTTAAAGCCAGGAGGCGACCTGATTCGATTGAATGGATTGGAGTTGCAGGACGAGCTTGAATCAAGCATGAATAAATACGGGGTCGAGGACACGATTTTAATTACGCGTTCCAACAAAAGAGCAAACGAATACAATCAGCAAATTCGTGGACGGATTTTATGGTTTGAGGAGAAGCTCTGCAGTGGCGATTGCCTAATGGTTGTGAAAAACAATTATTATTGGATGGGCGATGATTCAAAGATGGGCTTCATCGCGAATGGTGAATTGTTTACGGTTCGACGGATCTTGAAAATGGAAGAGCTCTACGGATTTGAATTTGCGACAGTAATTGTGAATTTCGTCGATTATGAAGAGGCGGGAGATGTAGAATTAATAATTCACACGGAGTCATTGCTAAGCGAAGGGCCATCATTGGCAAGAAACAGAATGAAAGAGCTCTTTTTCGAAGTGGAACAAGATTATATTCATAAAAAGAACAAGAAAGAGCGCTACGATGCAATTTTAAAGGATACTTACTTTAACGCACTACAAGTGAAGTATGCATATGCCGTAACATGTCACAAATCGCAAGGTGGACAATGGCAAAATGTTTTTATTGACCAAGGCTTTATTAATGATGACATTTTAGGCCCTGATTATTACCGCTGGTTGTACACAGCTTTAACGAGAGCTGTTGATAAAGTGTTTTTGGTGAATTTCTCTGACGAATTTTTCCTAGATCAACCCGGAGAGCTTGAATGAAGTTCGCCCAACGCTAATTTTCGTTTTTGCCCAAACCTTATTGAATCGATCAATAACAATTTTTGCTTCTTCACGTGATAAAAATTGACCCGCTAAAACATTCAATTCTGCCTTCAATGCTTTCAAGATTTCTGCAGTTCTAAGCGCCGATAACACATCGTTTTTAGACAGTCCGTATTTCTTCATCGCAGCCTCTATTTCCGAATTGGGAGGTGTAATGTTTGATTTCACGGGATCTGTATATGAATTGATTTCCATGCTGATAGATCTATTTAACTTAATGACAACTTCAGACTTTCTTAGTCTCAGGAATGTAGAGTCCATTTTCGTTTTACTCGCGTTTCCTGGGTAACTGGAAAGCTCTTCTGGCGTGTAGTTTTTGACGGTGTGACTTCCGTTCCATTTGCCGATTCCTTGACCACGGGCTGTCATGTTGAACTTCATCTTTTTGTTTAAAAGTCCTTCAAAAAATACTTGAACAGAAACACTGTCCTCAAGTGCAAATAAGGATTGCGGCAACGTCCATTTATCAGAAGCAAAAACATCATTCAATTCTAAGTTAATTCTAGCATCATAATTTGGCTTGGCGTCCATTACATTGATGTGAAGCATCACTTCATCAGCCGATTTTGATAGACACGACTCTGGAATTGCAATTAAACGAATTTCAAATTCTTCAGCATCCTTCGTTGGCTTAAACTGAAATTCCTGTGTAAGAATATCGAACGTGCTTGAATCCTCAAACATGTAAAAACCATCTTTCTCTTCGTAATTCGCCCATTTCAATCCCATCCATTGTTTGAATTGATCGAGTCGGCCTTCCAGTATCGCTCTTTTATCAATTGCTTCCTGTTTATCGATCTTTAATTGTTTGATCTTGGCCTGGTACGATTCAAAAAGCCCAAATAAATGAACAATTTGATTTTGAAGTTTCTTTCTATCTGATCTCTGCGAATTGGTCGTCGGTGTAGCGTCAAATCCACTAGCGCCCGATTTAATTGCCTTTCTCCTCGATTTCTTTACATGCCTAGAAGCCTTCTTATTCGTAGTTATTGGTGTATAACCTAAGTCAGAATATTCTTTCTCTTTCCGCTGAAGCTTCATCTCTGTCGCGTCTTGTTTCTTCTTGTTGTATTCTATCCAGTAGTCAAATCCACGCTTCCCTGAAATCTTATCCTCCAAATCGGCAATCTTATTGAATTCTAAATCGTTTATGATTGACTGGAAGGTTGCTCCATTTGCGAAAGAAGAATCTGGAGAAAGAAAGCGTGTTTCACCAGAACCAAATAGATGGTAATTCAAGCCGTTCTTTTCAATAACGACCGTCGTTTGTTTTTCTGAATTATATCCCCAAACATCCAAATGGATATTCGTGAGTAAGTTATCACCTGGAGTAAAGAATGTTTCTTCTGCAACTCGCGCTGTTTCAATTTTTTCTATTGTTTTACGCTTAACTTCTTTTCTGTCAATCTTTAATTGATAAGGAAACAACCCAACGGCTTTTGGCAATCCTTTGTTCCAACGTCCGCGTTCGTCTTTTTCACGTTCTTCAAGAAGTCCTGAAGTCCCACTCCCATCACCGGCAGCAACCAATAAGTTTGAAAATTTCTCTGCTTTTCCACCTAAGTCAAGGTAGATTTCTAAAGCACGTGCTTCTGTATATGCGTTAACGGCGTGGTTAATTGCATTCAGCGTCAGCAATTGTTCATCAATCGTTAAAAAGCGCATCGAATTGATTTGAGCTACTTTTTCGTCTGCTGATAACCCCGGGTTGATAATGTTATAAATCTTAGGGTGAGGAGCATTTACGCCGTCTTTCATTCGGTACGCACCATCAGGAAGTTCTTCTTTTAGAAAAGCATTGAATCGCTTGAACTCGTTTTGATATTGCTTTAAATTCCCTGCTGTTGATCGCTTCGCTAAAAGCGTTTTGTTCAACTCCCAGATCGCCATTTTATTCGCCGCTTCCGCAATAAGTCCTTTCGCTGATTTCGCGATTTCCTCTTTACGAATAACAAGTAAATCAGGTTGATTGATAATTAAGATCTCAATTGAATCGTAATTAATTGTTCTGTTTGGGAATGTTATTTCTGGTCCTTGGTAATCGAAGTAGCGCCCAAAATTATTGTTCAGAATGGGGCTCTTTTTAACGATGTGAAATAGGTAAGCTCTTTCTTCAGGATTCAAGCCCTCATTAATTTGAGCAGATGAATTGAAAGATAAAAACAGGGCAATTAACAGGTAAAATTTTCTCATAGACGAATCGTTGTACGAATATAACAAAGAAACGTGTCGAACGTAACACCATATTCATTAAAAAAGCCCCTATCTCTCAATGAATGAAAAATAGGGGCCAGTATTTTATAAATTGAAAACGACTATTTCTTAACGATCGTTTTAGTTGTAACGAATCCGTTGTCTTCGATAGCGAAGAAGTAAGATCCAGTAGCTAAATCAGAAATGTTAATTGATTGTCCGTTTTGAACATTCATTGTTTTTAAAACTCTACCAGCCTGATCAATGATTGATCCTGTTGCTTCTGCAGAGAAGTTTCCTTTTACTGAAACGATATCTGACGAAGGGTTAGGGAATACATTGAATGTAAATGCATTGATATCTTCAATAGAAAGGTAATTCGCTTCGTATTTTGAAAGAACCATTGAAGTTGAAGTAATTGGAGGGCTACCAACCAATCCTAAGCTAATAAAAACGTGAATAAACACAGGAAGGTTTTGATCAGCGTAATCATAATACTCATATTGCGTTTTTATCAATTCAGCTGCTCCAAAAATTGGAACTGAAGTTGCAGCAGTATCAATAGACTTGTAACGAATTACATTTGGTAAAGAAACACCATTTGGTAAATTCAAAGTACCACTTCCATCAACCCAAGCATAAGCAGTTCCAGTTAGAGCTTCGTTTATTGGAGCTCCGTTGAATGTGTAAGCAACATCGCCGCTGTAAGTATCCGTAAGAGAATTTCCTTCAGCGAAAGGATACGTTACCATTGTTTGTTCATCACCCGTATATGTTGCTAAAGCATCACCAACTGCTGCTTCGTAAAAATGAAATCCTTGAGATACTCTTTCCGTAGCTGTTGAAGTAAAATACGTAGTTAATGCGTTTTCTACTTGAAATGCTTTGGCAGAAGTAGGATAATCCGCTGCAAATGGCGTAGAAGCTGGAGTAACTACATCAACAACTCTAATTTCTCCTGGGTATCCAACAATTGAAGTATAATCCCAAGTTACACCAGCACCAGTAATGGCATCTAGGTTAACTGCAAATGAATCACATAAAAACATGTTAGAAGTTTCTCCAATTGCAGGCTCATTAGCCGACGTCATTTGAGCGCTTGCAGCTAGTGAAGCAAATAGGAAAGTGGATAGTAGTACTTTTTTCATAATTTTTTTAATTTGTTCAAACTTAATAATTTTTGGTGTCCAAGCCAAGCTAATGTGATGAATGGACACCAACTATGCAGCAAAGGAGTATATTTGCTATCCATAAAACGATAGGGAATTGAAAAACGTTGGTGAAAAAGCATTTAGGAAGTATTCTAAGTTAGTATTGGGTGGACTTTTGGCCCTTACACTTTTCTTTGTATATCAGGCTACTAGAGTCGGATTGGACTATGATTTTGAGAAATTTTATCCTACAAGTGACCCTGAAACAGAGTTCTTTTTGGAGTACAGACAAAAATTTCAATCAGATAATGACTTCCTTCTTTTAGCGATTCAGAGAGATAAAGGAGTTTTTGACAAAGATTTTTTAATTAAGATTGATAAGTTCACAAAAGAATTGAAAGAAATCGATTATGTCGATTCGGTGGCTTCTATAACAAATATGCAGGAGCTCTTTATTCGAGCGAAAGTTTCATCCCGTCCTCTAATCGATTTCGATAGCCTAGATTTAAAAAGAGACTCCATAAACATATTCAGCAAGCCCGAACTTGTGAATTCTTTTGTTTCTGAAGACGGAAAATCAATTTGTTTGTTTGTAAAACACGAAGATTTTTTATCGAAAGAGAAAAGTGATAATCTGATTAATGACCTAAACGCGAAGGCCGATCAGTATAATTTTCAGAGGATGCGTATTGCTGGAAGAACTATAGGGCAGAAGTATTACATCGATAAGATGTTGAAAGAGATACTACTGTTTTTATCGTTGAGTGCTTTACTCGTTATTTTATTTCTTGTGATTGCTTTCAGATCGATTTGGGGTGTTTTAATTCCTCAGATTGTAATTTTCACTGGAATGCTATGGCTAATAGGGATGATGGGGCTTTTTCAAGAGCCGATTAATATCATTCTTACGGTTCTTCCATCTGTAATGTTTGTTGTTTCGATGTCCGATGTGATTCATCTTGTGTCTCGTTATTTGGACGCTTTAAGAACGGAGGATACTCCATTGGATGCTATAAAATTATCTATTCGCGAAGTTGGAATGGCCACTTTATTAACTTCGGTAACAACTTCCATTGGATTCTTCTCATTGGTTTTTGTGCGCGTACAACCCATTCAGGTATTTGGCATTGTAATGGGGATTGGAGTACTCATTGCCTTTGTTTTAACCTTTATTACATTGCCTGCGTTGTTCATTTTCTTTCCTGGGCCAGAGCGCGTTCGTAAACAGAAAAAAGATCATTTCTGGAAAAAAAGATTGGAAAAGTGGTTTATCATTGCGCTTCGTCGTCGTGGAAGGGTTTTGGTTATAAGTGCGGGTGTATTGGCGATCTGCGTTTATGGATTGTTGCAAATTAAGACCAACAATTTATTGATGGATGATTTGAGTGACAGCGAACCGTTAAAGCAAGATTTTAATTACTTGGACGCCCATTATGGTGGGATACGTCCTGTTGAACTTGCGATAACTATTCAGGATACATCAATCAATGTTTGGGACAAAGATGTTTTAAGAACGATCGATACCGTTGAACAGTATTTGAAAAATGAATACGGTTTAACAATCAAAAACTCTTTGGTAACTGCCATTAAAATTGGACACCGAAGTATGTATTCAGGATTGCCTGAGTATTATAAATTGCCCACGCAGAGCAGTAAATGGCGTGATCTTAAACGTGGTTTCAGAAGTGAGAGCGCTAGCGGTATTTATCGATTGATGGTTGATTCAACGGAGCAATTGACTAGAATTAGTGGAACGATTGGAGATTTGGGGAACATCAAAGTCACCGCGATGGATAAGGATTTGCGGGAGTATTTGGAGACCAAAACATTGAATGGGAAAATTGATTATAAAATAACGGGTACTGCGCATTTGATTGATAAAAACCTCAGTTACCTCTCAACCAGCCTTGTGAAGGGTTTATTGGTTTCAATTTTAATTGTTGCCTTATTAATGGGGCTCATCTACAGATCAGTATCGATCTTGTTGATTAGCATTGTTCCGAATCTTGTTCCGCTCGTGTTTATTGCAGGCGTCATGGGGTATTTGGGTGTTGAGTTGAAAATATCAACGGCGATTATTTTTACCATCGCATTTGGGATTGCCGTCGATGACACGATACACCTTCTCGGTAAGTTTAAGTACGAACTCATGAAGGGTAGATCTAAAATGTACGCACTGAAACGCAGTTATATGACTACAGGAAAAGCAATGATTCTTACAACCTTGATTCTGTGTTCAGGATTTGCTTTGTTGGTGTTTTCAAGCTTCTTGGGAACGTTCTATTTGGGCGTAATGCTTTGTCTAGCGCTATTTGTAGCGTTGATAGCCGATCTGACCTTGTTGCCTGTTTTAATCTTACTTTTTTACCATCCTAAAAAAGGAAAGAAACGGACATAATTTCCTTACTTTTAAGGCGCTAAAGAATAATTTCCTTTTATGATATCTGATAAAATTTACCGCAAACCAAGCTTTCTAATCGCTTTAATACCAATCGTTGTCTTGGTTGGTTTGCTCGCATTAAACGTCTATATCTATAAGGACGATGCAACGTACGGTCCAAATCAGATTGCCTTATTGATTGCTGCAGCCGTTGCGACGGTGATTGGTTTTCGTCTAAATTATTCTTGGAGCGAACTTCAAGGCGGGATCGTTAAGAGTATTAAAGCAGCGCTTCCGGCCTTGCTTATTCTCTTATTAATTGGTGCTTTGGCTGGAACTTGGATGATCTCAGGAGTTGTTCCATCCATGATTTATTACGGATTGAAAATATTAAATCCGACTTTCTTTTTAGTTGCCGCCTGCGCCATTAGTGCCATTGTAGCGGTCGCAACTGGAAGTTCATGGAGTACGATTGCAACAGTTGGATTGGCCTTACTTGGAATTGGTTCCGTGCTTGGGATTCATGAAGGAGTTGTTGCTGGTGCAATTATTTCAGGTGCTTATTTTGGCGATAAAATGTCACCACTTTCTGATACAACGAACTTAGCACCCGCAATGGCAGGAACGGATTTGTTTACGCATATCCGATACATGGCGAAAACAACAATACCATCAATCGCAATCACTTTAATCATTTTCCTTGTTTGGGGATTCACAATTGAATCGAAGCCAAGTGAAGAGGGTGTTCAAGGGATTTTAGATTTGTTAGAATCTAAATTTTATATCTCGCCGATATTATTTATCGTTCCAGCGGTTGTAATTTTCTTAATCATAAAGAAAGTCGACGCGGTTCCATCTTTATTCATTGGTGCGGTAATGGGAGCAGTTGTAGCCGTAATCTTTCAACCTGATTTGATTAAAGAGTTGGGAGGAAATACAGGAAGTTATATGTATGACTCTTACAAAGCAGCGATAGACGCGATGTACGGAGAGGTTTCGCTCTTAGGCGCAGATCATGAAGTGTTTACCGCATTGACAGACGAATTCCCCGAAAAGGAAGTTTACCAGCCGATGATACCATCTTTAGCAATGGATTCGCAATTGTACCACGAGTTACTTATTAGCGATTCAGACACGTACAGCGGAATTCATAAGTTATTCGGTTCCAAAGGAATGTCCGGCATGATGAATACGATTTGGTTAATCATTTGTGCAATGGCTTTTGGTGGCGTAATGGAAGCTTGTGGATTGCTGCAACGAATCACGACTGCGGTTGTTTCTTTGGCCAAAACGACAGGATCACTTATTGCCACTACGGCAGGAACGTGTGTGTTTTTTAATGCAACAGCATCTGATCAATACTTGGCAATCGTTGTTCCAGGAAGAATGTTCGCCGATACGTATCGAGAAAGAGGATTGGCGCCAGAGAACTTGAGTCGTACTCTTGAAGATTCAGGAACCGTGACATCTGTTCTTTTCCCATGGAATACATGTGGAGCAGCTCAATCAACGGTTCTAGGAGTCGCAACAGGCGAATACTGGATGTATTGTTTCTTCAATCTTATTAGCCCTGTGATGACAGTTATTTATGGTTATTTCAATATCAAAATAGCTTTACTTGATCCAGAGGTAAAAGTTGAAGGAGGTGAATTGCCTGAATAAGAAGTGTAATCAGCAGTATAAAATTAGCGTTATGAGATATATGTTGATAATCGTATTGATTTGCTTCTTAGGACAACCTGTTTTTGGGCAGAATTTATTTCAAGTAAAACTAAACAATTGTAATACAGCATCATTCTGTTTGGACTGTGGCGATGTTAAAGGTGGATTTGACGAAAACCTCTTTCAAGAAATGTTGGATAAGGTTGAATCAAAAATAGACCTGGAGGGTGCAAGTGGATTAATAAATTTTCAAGTTTTGATTGATTCAAAAGGAAGAGGCTGTGTTTTAAGCCATTCGGATGACGCCAATACGTATATCACAAAGGTACTTATCAAACACATGAACAAATTTAAGGCATGGACTCCGGCCTCAGACGAGGATGGAGAAATCTATCCTAAAGTATCAATAAATCTGTATGTAAAGATCAGTGATAATAACTTGACAGGAGCAGTTGAAAGAGTTGATATGGACAGGTTTGAGAAATCCTTCAAGGGAGAATAATCTTCTAAGACATTCATAAGATTTTTAAAGCAAGGGACAAATTCATTCTTATTGGTCAGATCGAGCTAATTTGTAGGTGTAATTAGAATAATTGATATCCTTTATTGTCTAAAAAAAAGTAAGCCGCACACCTATAAAAGAGAAGCCTTTTTCGTACTTTTGTAGCCCGAATACCATATAATTATGTTTGAAAATTTAACGGATAAGTTCGAAAGAGCTTTCAAAGTCTTAAAAGGACAAGGACAAATTTCTGAGATTAATGTTGCTGAGACATTAAAAGAAGTGAGACGTGCATTGTTAGATGCCGATGTCAACTTTAAAACGGCGAAGGAATTTACAACGACCGTTAAGGAGAAAGCAATGGGTGAAAACGTATTGACTTCAATTTCTCCGGGACAATTGATGATTAAAATCTGTCATGAGCAGCTTGTTGAGCTTATGGGAGGAAATGAGGTTGAAATTGATGTAAAGGGAAATCCTGGAATCGTTTTGATGTCCGGTCTTCAAGGATCGGGTAAGACGACTTTTTCAGGAAAGTTGGCGAGTTACCTCAAAACAAAAAAAGGAAAGAATCCATTATTGGCTGCTTGTGATGTTTACCGTCCCGCAGCGATTGACCAATTGCACGTTTTAGGTGAGCAATTGGGTGTTGAAGTATATTCAAACAAAGAAGAAAAGAACCCTGTTAAAATTGCTCAAGCGGCTGTTCAGCATGCAAAAGCAAACGGATTTAACGTTGTTATTATTGATACCGCGGGTCGTTTGGCCGTTGATGAGCAAATGATGTCTGAGATTGCTGACGTTAAGAACGCAATTCAACCAACTGAGACTTTATTTGTTGTTGATTCAATGACAGGTCAAGATGCTGTTAACACGGCAAAAGCATTTGATGAACGAATTAATTTTGATGGAGTTGTTCTTACAAAATTAGATGGTGATACTAGAGGTGGAGCTGCATTGTCAATTAAGTCTGTTGTTAACAAACCAATTAAGTTTGTTGGTACAGGTGAGAAGATGGATGCTCTTGATGTTTTCTATCCTGCTCGTATGGCGGACAGAATCCTTGGAAAAGGAGATGTTGTTTCATTGGTTGAACGTGCTCAAGAACAATTCAATGAAGAAGAAGCAAGACAGCTTCAAAAGAAAATTCAGAAAAACCAATTCGACTTTAACGATTTCTTAAGCCAACTTCAGCAAGTGAAGAAAATGGGTAATGTTAAGGATTTGATGGGAATGATTCCTGGAATGGGGAAAGCGATGAAAGGTGTTGAAATTGAAGATGATGCATTCAAACACATTGAAGCGATTATTTATTCAATGACACCAGAAGAAAGATCGAAGCCAGATTTAATCAATGGTGCACGTAAAAATAGAATTGCGAAAGGTAGTGGAACCAACATCCAAGAAGTAAACAAACTGATGAAGCAATTTGTTGACACTAAGAAGATGATGAAAATGATGAGCAATCCTAAGAACATGCGCAACATGATGAAGCAAATGAAAGGCGCAGGTGGAGCAATGCCGGGAATGTAAGATCTTCCTAGTTCACCAATTTTTTTAGGGCACGTAACATATTTTCTTCTTGAAGATCAAATTCTCCATCCGCATCGAATAGGGTTTTTATGTCAACTACAAGTTGATTTAATTCATCTTTCGAATAATTAAACTTCTCTATGTTGTATAGAATTTTTTGGATGCTCTGATAGTCGTTGTCTTTCTCTAACTCGCGATGAATCATCTTGTATTCCCCGTCAGATACAAGTTTGTGAACAATATCAGTTTCATCTTTCGACTCAAAGAAATTAGCATTTACAGCGTACAACATTAAGTATGCCTTAAATTCAGGTCGTGTCCAATTGGTTTTCGTTTCGTTCATGGTCTATAAATATATACAGCAATGTATAGAGATGTTTTAAACGATTCTATGACGGAAGTCAGCTTTTAAGTTGCTTTTTCTTAGTGAGAATTATTTTACAATTCAATCCAACAATCCAAAGTAGAACTATTGCAAAGGTGATCTTTTGAAGAAGTGGTAATATCGATAAGGCATGTGTAGTGTAATAGATGTAATTATTTAAAGCGAGAAGAAGTAAGCAAACAACACCACTCAGTTTAAACAACACCATCTCGCTGAGGTACAATTCACGAACTATTCCTACAACGACAAACAGACCAAAAACACTAGAAATAATTGTCATTGCATCGTGGTATTGAGTGAAGATCAATGCGGCAAATACCATTGATAGGATACCGCTTATTTGGGTCGCCCTTTTCCATCTTTTATTCTTTGAGAACGTTTCTGCGAATTGAATAAAGAAAACGGCTAAACTGAAACAAAGAATAATCATGGCGAGAATAGCGAAGGGCCTAGCTGGATTTACATCCTCATTCATTGCATTTTCATTCATTAGATTGCACCAATAATTATTGACCCAATCAAATCCTATTGTGTTTAAATTGGCTTGTGAGCCTCCAGGATACAACGATGATGAATAAATATAGAGGCCAGCAAAAAGAGCAATTCCGACAATTGGAGTTCGATTAAGAATAGAATTGCTTTGTTTCATCATTAATGATATGAAGCTGAATATTCGATTTGTTGTATTTACTGCCTGCGACGAATAAGGCAAAGATGCTATTTCCAGGTTTCCAATGAAACGGAATTTTCATCAACGACCATATACGTGCAGTAATTGATCCATTCTCCTAAATTATAATACGTTGAGTTTTCGCCCACTTGCGTTTCAATGGGCAAATGTCTGTGACCAAAAATGAAATTATCGTAATGTTTCGTTTTTAAGGTCTCTTGGCAGAATTGATACAACCACTCGTTTTCGTCTCCGTGATATTTCTCATCCGTATCTCCAGATTTAGCTCTGCTTGTTTTTGACGATCTATCTGCCAACCAAATTCCAAAGTTAGGGTGGAGGCGAGCGAAACACCATTGACAAAATTTATTCGCGAATACTTTCTTCAGAAATTTGTAGCCTTTGTCACCCGGGCCTAAACCATCACCGTGACCGATGAAATACGTCTTGCCAAAGAATTCACGTTCGATTGGTTCTCTGTACAATTGAACACCAAGCTCTTTTGGAAGGTAGTCGAAAATCCACATGTCGTGGTTTCCTGTAAACACATGAACGGGAATTCCTTTATCGGTTAGATCTGCTATTTTACCTTGCAGTCTAGCGAAACCTCTAGGAATGGCTCTTTTGTATTCAAACCAAAAATCAAAAATATCTCCTACAAGAAAAATTTCAGCCGCATCCTTTTCAATATGATTCAGCCAAGAAACAATTTTCTTTTCTCGAACCAAGCTTGACTCATAATCGGGTGCGCCTAAGTGGAAATCCGAAGCGAAATAGATTTTTTTTGAATTGTCCGTCATTAATGACCAAATATACGAGCTAATTCGGTTTCAAGTTCTGGGCCTCTTAATTTTGTACGGACGATGTTTCCTTCTTTATCAATAAGAACTGTAAAAGGAATCCCTTTTACACCGTATAGTTTCGGCACTTTACTATTCCAACCACCGAGGTCACTCACGTGATACGGCCATATTAATTCATCTTTTTCAATCGCAGCCAACCAAGGCGCTTTTGTCTTGTCCAATGAAACACTCAAGACAGTGAAGCCGTCCTCTTTGTACTTTTTGTACAATTTCACTACGTTCGGATTTTCTCTTCTACACGGTCCACACCATGAAGCCCAGAAGTCCAAAAGAACTACGCTTCCTTTTAAATCAGATAGAGACAATAAATCTCCATTTGCGTATGCTTCAGTAAAACCAGGAGCAGGTTTCCCCGGAGCCATTGGATCATTTTTAATCTTCTCGGTTTTGATAATATCAAACTTTACTTTCAATTCTTTAACCGTTGGCGACCCACCAAATCCGGTTGACAATTGAGTAACGATTGCATCATAGCTCGCAAAATCATTGTTCATGTCGATCGAGTTTAAAACGGGAAGTAGAGCTGCGCTATTTGGATGACGTGAAACGAAAGACTTTTGTAATCCTTGGAATTTTTTGTATTCGTTATTCATGTCACGGTTTACAGCACTGCGTTTTGAAGGATCGTTTGCAATCAATGCATTCGCCGAATCAAGAGTTTGTTGCCAATTCTTTTCAAGGATTAAGTACTCATTCATGCTCTTAGATTCATCGGATCCTAAGATGTTCGCGAATTGAGTTATGTTAGCTCCATCACCATAAACCTTAATCGATGACTTGTCTCTAAGAATTAAATTGATGTGGTTGTTTCCAAATCTCAATACATAATAATCCTCGTTGTCCAATTGACCGGCAAGATTGAAGTTTCCATCCTTGTCAAATTTAGTTCCTCGAATATCTTCGTAGTGATCTCCAAAAAATTGAGAGATGTAAATTGAATCTTCTCCAGAATTGAAAATCATTCCAGTTAAATCAATTGAAATACCTTGAGCTCCAGAAAGAAAAGGAAACGTCGAAAGTAGTAGTACCGTTATTAATCGCATATTATTTTAATTTGAGAAAACCTCATTCAATTTTTGTTCCAAACTTTCACCACGCAGTCCAACACCGATTACATTTCCTTCTCTGTTAAGAAGAACAGTGTGTGGAATCCCTGTAAAACCATACAATTGTGGAAGTGGTGAATTCCATTTGAGCAAGTCGCTTACGTGATTTGGCCAAACAAGTCCATCAGCTTTAATTGCCGCTTTCCATGCTTCCATGTTATCATCTAAAGAGACAGAATATATTGTGAATCCTCTGTCCTTATACTTGTTGTAAAGTTTTACAACATTCGGACTTTCTCTTCTACACGGTCCACACCACGATGCCCAAAAGTCAATCAAAACATATTTCCCCTTCAAGGAAGAAAGCTTTAATTCAACACCGTCTGGGTTGTTCAACGCAATTTCTGGAGATGGAAGTGTACCTGAAGTATTCTTCACATGCTGTCTGTAACTCATTTCAATTTGGTACGTCTTGTTCGATAAAGAAAGCGTTGCAACGGTTTCAGGATATTTTTTATTGAAGGCATCACATACTCTGTTCAGAACGTCGATGTTTTCTGGATTCCAATCAATAAAGCCCATATTTGGTGTTGCGGCATCAGATAGCACAATGTTGAATGCGTTTCCTGGATTTGCAGTCATTTCAGCGATAGCAAATGAGTCAACGGGTACTTTCAATGCTTTAAATCTTTTTGTCAATTCAAGATTGGACATTTCATCCTTCTTTTCCATTAGGCTTACTTGAGCGAAATGAAAATCGGAATAAATTTTCATGTATTGTGACATTGTTGAAGCCCATTCAGTACCGCTAAGTTGAGGTGTCACAATGAAATCATCTACTGTTGAATTAATCTTTAAATTATCATTTGGAACCATCGTCAGAGGAATAATGCTCTCATTTGATTCTCCCATACGAAGCTGGTACAAGCCCATTCCAGGAAGATTCCCCTTCATTTTAAATTTCCCATTTCCGTCTGCTTTAACTTCAGCAACCTTTGCAGGCCCTTGTTCAGTCAAGGCTTCAAGATGAAATGTTAAATTCCCTCCGCCGTTAATTGTTCCAGCAATTGTAAAGTTGTCTTCTAATTCTTTACCGTCTGGTCCTTTTTGTGCAACAGTCTCTGTTTCTTCACAAGAAACCAAAGCCAACAGTAAGAAAAGACCAAAAATTCTATTTATCATAATTTATCTAATGTTTGACGCATTAATTGATTCGCCGCCTTTGGGTCAGCTTTTCCTTTTGATGCTCGCATTAATTGTCCCATAAGGAAACCAATCAATTGTTTTTCGCCATTTCTATAACGTTCAATCTCATCAGGGTGTTGCTTTATCACTTCTTCAATAAATGTTAAAATTGAATCTTCATTCGAGTCTTGGATTAAGTTTAAAGCTTCTGCAACTTGAAGTGGGGACTTTTCATTTGACTTTAACATTTCTGGGAATACCTTCTGAGACGCAACGGTAGATGAAACCTTTCCGTCATCGACAATTTTAATTAGGGCAGCCAATTGATCTGCTGCAATAGGGAATTCGCTAATTTCTAAACCTTTTTGATTTAAATGCGATTTAACATCACCCATTACCCAGTTTGCTGCACTTTTAAAGTTACTCGTAAAAGAAAGTACCTTTTCATAGAACATCGCAATCTCACGAGAGTCCGTTAAGTTGTAAGCGTCATAATCTGAAAGACCATATTCATTGGTGTATTTAATAAATAGATCTCTTGGAAGTTCGGGCATTTCACCTCGAATAATTTCAATGTCTTCACTTAAAACCGTGATTGGTTGTAAGTCTGGCTCAGGGAAAAAGCGATAATCGTTCGCTGCTTCCTTAGAACGCATGCCAATTGTAATATTCTTTAACGCATCATACGAGCGCGTTTCCATATAAATCGTCTCGTTGTTCTCAACCATTTCAATTTGACGTTCAATTTCAAATTCAATTGCTTTTTGAACATTACGCATTGAGTTCATGTTCTTTACTTCGACTTTGGTTCCGAATTCTTTAGAGCCAACAAGCATAACTGAAATATTAGCATCGCATCTCATTGATCCTTCTTCCATGTTTCCATCACAGATGTCAAGGTAGCGAACCAATTTTCTTACTTCCATAAGATAGTTGTATGCTTCCTGAGAAGTTCTCATATCCGGTTCTGTTACTATTTCTAATAACGGAACTCCAGCTCTATTTAAATCAACTAAAGTGTCGTAAAGATCCACATCGTGCATGCTTTTCCCAGCATCTTCCTCCATGTGAATTCGAGTAAGCTTGATCGCTTTTTCGCCTTCCTTTTCGTCTTTTATGTAAATCTGCCCATTCGTACAGATAGGCGTATGGTCTTGTGTTATTTGATATCCTTTCGGAAGATCGGGGTAGAAGTAATTCTTACGGTCGAAATTTTGATTCTCCGTAATGTCACATCCACAAGCAATTCCAAGACGAATCGCATATTCAATCGTCTTCTTGTTCATTTTTGGAAGTGTACCCGGATGTCCCAATGTTATTGGACTGACATTCGTGTTTGGAATAGCTCCAAATTCATTCACGTCATTCGAATATGCCTTCGTTTTTGTAAGCATTTGTGCATGGACTTCTAGCCCAATCACTACTTCGTATTTTGCTCTAATTTCTGGGGTCATAACTAAACTCTCGATATTAGTTCACGCATAATGATCGTCATTGAAGGTTCAGCTTTTCCAGCAACCGCAATAACATCTTCCACGCTAACTTCTTGTATTTTTCCTGGAACTCCAAGGTCTGTAATAATTGAAATCGCAAAACAAGGAATACTCATGTGTCTCGCAACGATTACTTCTGGAACTGTTGACATACCAACGGTATCAGCGCCAATAGCTCTAACATAGCCATACTCCGCTGGAGTTTCTAAAGTTGGACCTGTTAAGCCAGCATATGTTCCTGTTTGTACTTTTATGTTTGATTCTGCTGCGATTTCTTTAGCCAATGCGATCATCTTGTGATCATATGGTTGACTCATATCTGGAAAGCGAGGACCTAATTCGTCAAAGTTTTTTCCAATTAGTGGATGCGCAGGAAATAAGTTAATGTGATCAGTTTGGATCATAACATCACCAATTTCAAAATCTGGATTTACACCACCAGAAGCATTACTCACGAACAAGCGTTCAATTCCTAAGAACTTCATTACTCGAACAGGGAATGTTACTTCCTTCATTGTGTATCCTTCATAAAAATGAAAACGTCCTTGCATCGCAACGACTTGTTTTCCGCCTAGCTTTCCGAAAATCAATTTTCCTGAATGGCTTTGAACCGTTGATAAAGGGAAGTGAGGAATGTTTTTGTATTCAATCTCGTCGATGATTTCGATTTCGTTGACAAGTCCGCCAAGTCCAGTTCCAAGAATGATTCCTATTGAAGGCTCAACGGAAGTTTGTGACTTAATGTAATCGTGTGCTTCTTTAAATTTTTCCAACATACTCGTCTAGTAGATTATTAAATGTTTTTTGCTGATCGATTTCAATTTTTATTGGTTGATAAAACCAAGCGTGAGAAGCGTCATATACTTCCTCGAACTTTTTTAATCGCATAAAGTCCTTTTCTGTAGTGACAATGATCTTCTCATCACTAGCAAATTTACCAAATTTATCATGAATTAGCTCAATATCTGAGGCGGTAAAATCATGGTGATCTTTAAAAGCTAAATGCTCCACTTTACTAAATCGAGATAGTTGGTCAATTAGAGGACTTGGGTTGCCAATTCCAGTGACCAATAAAATGTTTTTTACTTCGGTTTTAGCTTCGGGATCGAAAGGAACAAGCTCACCATATTCGATTGACGAAAAGAAAATGTGTTTTCCTGGAAAGTTGATTCGCTTGACAATTGACTTTTTAGCTGCGTCATCAAGATTTTGAGGGCATTTTGAAATGATCAGAATGTCAGCTCTTTTTGCTCCAGTTTTAAATTCTCGTAGATTGCCGGCAGGCAAGACGTGATCATCGCAATACAAGTCGTTGAACTGGGTGACTAAGATGTTTAAGCCAGCCGTGACAGCTCTGTGTTGAAATGCGTCGTCAAGGACAATTAATTCGTTTTCAGGATATTCACTTAAGATTTTTTCTACTCCGAGCTGTCTTTTTTCTGCAACAACAACATATACATTTTCACCGTGATGATTTTGATAGAGTAGAGGCTCGTCTCCAATTTGAGCACTCGTAGAGTTTGAATCGGCAATCAGCACGCCTTTTGTGGCTCTTCCGTATCCACGACTGAGGACTGAGGTTGGTGTGTTTAAACTCTTAAAATGGTCGAGAATGTAATCTACTAAAGGTGTCTTTCCAGTTCCACCAGCAGATAAATTTCCAACGACGATTGATTTTTTTGGAATGATATAACTTGAAAAGATTCCTTTATCATAAAAGGCATTACGAATAGCAACGACTGCTCCGTAAAGCAATGCGAAGGGGTATAATAAGATTCGGAGTCTTTTCATGACTCAAGATTAACGCGTAGGATTAGTTGTTATTACTGTAATCAGAGAGTTCTTGTGCCTCAGCGTAGTAATAAACTCTTATTTGAGCAGTGTCGTCTAAGAAGTTAATTTTTCCAACTTCAACTCGGTTGAGTTTCAATCCAGTTCTTTTTTCAAGGTCTTCTTTCAGTTCATTGTACTGCTCTGGTCTGATCAAATCAATTCGCTCGTACACAATTGTTTTTCTCGTTTCGTGTTTCAGCAGCCACAGGCGTTCAAGGACAAATGTTACTCCAACTAGAGTTCCATTAATCAAAGCCATTTCAGCCATACTAATCTTGTTTGAGGCCAACGAGTTGACAACACTCACTCCAATAATCAAGAATAAGTAGGTCATTTCCTTAATTGGAATTGGATCAGTACGGTAACGGATAATTCCGAAGATGGCAAAAAGTCCAAGTCCCATTCCCGTATCAATATCCAGCTTCTTAAGACTGAAACAAACGAAGAATGTAATTGTTCCAATTAGATAATATGTAAACAAGTAATCTTTACGTTTCGCAATTGGGTAGTACAAGAAACGAATCAATAATGTCAAGAAGAAAAAATTGATTGCAAGTCTTAGTAAAAGCGTATAAAAATCGTCATTGAACCATGACAAGTTGAAAAGCTCACTTACTGAAGCAAGAGAAGGGATGTTAAGCGACATTATTTCGTAGTTTATTTATTTTCAAGAGTTTCTTTTTGAATCGATTGTACTTTACGTTCTCTCTTCCATAAAGTTCGATTATTCCAACACAATATTTACTTATTCTGAATGGGCGAATAAGCAATTCTTTCATTATAGCATAAAACGGAGATGTCCTAATTACTCTAGCTTGTTTCAATTCGGCGATAACAAGATTCGTAAGCACGATTTCCTTGTCATCTTTGAAGAAGCTTAAATCGAAGTCAAAAGTCAATCGTTCGTTGTGGTTTATTCCAACAAATGTTATTCGACTGAATTTATTCGTCAATACCAACTCTAGGTTATCCAAAGGAACTCCAGTACTTTTTACAAATTCATGGTGTTCATCTGACATTGTTCCTGGCAAGTCATCAACTTTAATTCGTTGCTTGTCTGTTCTTCCTTTTTTCTTGTGCTTAACTTCTAAAAAGGCAATGTTAGATTCGATGTATTTTCTGAATCTCACTTTGTATCGATCTACCTTTTGTCTGTGATGATCAATATAAAAAGTGAGTTTTTTATCGTCGTAGTATTCGCTTTCGTATGATGGGAAGCGAACTCCTTGGATTTCAAGAATTCGATACTCTTCTTTTAATAGGGGTAAAACTTTAATTAAATGATCAACTGTTAATACGAATTTTGTATCGACTCTGTTCATCAATTTTGTGCCACTATCCATTTCCTCAAGCCCAATGGGATTGAACTCCTGAATGATGTTATGTAATTGTGACATGGGCATTATTTCAAAGTTAACAGATACTATCGGAATAGCAAGCTACCTTGAATAATGCACTACTGAATTACAGTATTTCGATTAAGCCAAGGCAGATTTTCATTCTGATAACTCTTTTAGTAGCTGTTTCTACTTTAACCTTGTACTCTTCGTCAGATAAATATTTTCCCAGTATGTTTTTGTGCGCTTTGGGCACGTTTAAAGGCATTAAAATTATATCGCAACCGGCATCAATTGCCTTCATTGCTGCTTGTGGTACTTTCGATACACCTCCCATGTTCATTGCGTCAGTGACAATCAATCCATTGAAGCTTAAGCTGTCTCTTAAAAGATTCGTTACCATGTTTTCCGAAAGAGTTGCTGGAAGTCCATTTGTTCCGAATAAAGCATTGTTTTTTACCGCAATGTGAGCAATCATGACAGATAAAACGCCGCCATCAATTAATGGAGGATAGTTTTTAAGTTCTTTCAATTCGCCGTCAATCATTTGAAGCGATTTGTGCGTATCTCCAGTTATTAGTCCGTGGCCAGGAAAATGCTTTGCGGTAGCCACAATATTTTGTTTTTGAGTTTGCTCTATGAATGCTGCCGAGAATGGGATAACATTTTCAGGTCTGTAATTAAACCCTCTGTAGCCAACTGTTGCATTTTTAGCAACATCAACAACTGGAGAGAAGTTATAATTGATCCCTACATCGTTAAGGTCATTTGAAATTGATTTAGTCACCGAAGTCACTTCCTCTAAGGTTTTAATTGCATTTGCTCTTGGAACTTTTTTAGATCCAATCATTTTCCGATTGACCAAGCTAGGCTCCGCATCAGCACTGTAAAGGAAAGGAAGATTGCCGATTTCAGAATTCATTTTCTCGTAAGTATCCGTCCAACCTTTGAACTGCACCTTCGTTCCGTTTAATAGAAGAACACCGCCAATCAATTGTTTCTCAACATACGATTTGATCGTGTCCTCATGCTGTCCAAGTCGTCCTACTGCAGGCATTAACAACTGAGCAACAATTGAATTGTTATTTAAAGTTGAAAAGACACTGTCGACGGCTGAATCCAGTTGAGGATTGTCTGACAGGTATGCGTCCAAGGTAAAGGTTGAATCCTTTTGTGCGTTGGAAATAAAGGAGAATGAAATTAGAATCGATAAAATAAAATGCTTCATATAGGTTTTCTTTCGTTGTTTCAAAGGTACTTCTGATACTTTATGAATAATTGAAATTCGCGTGTAATTGTGCACAAATTGATTGTCAATAACCATACCATAAAAAGGGTGTGAAATCGAAAAAAAAACAATAACTTAAATGGAGAGGAGTGAAATTATAACCTGACCTATTCATGAAAAGAATCCCAATTAAGTATTGGGCGGAAGATGACCGCCCACGAGAAAAAATGTTAACGAAAGGTAAGAATGCCCTTTCAGATGCAGAATTATTGGCTATTGTGTTGGGGAGCGGGACTCGGGAGTTGAGCGCCGTTCAAGTTGCTCGTTCGATCCTTGATGATGTAAATAATGATTTGGAAGCCTTGTCCAGAAGATCAGTCAATGACCTGAAAAAGTTCCCAGGGATCGGAGAGGTTCGAGCATTGGAAATTATGGCCGTTATGGAAATTTCACGAAGAAGAAGGCGGACCAAATCGAATGGGAAACCATCGGTCAGATGTTCTGGTGATAGCTATAATTTTCTCGTTCCTTTCTTTACAGATTTGGAGCATGAAGAGTTTTATGTCCTGTACATGAACAGAGGCAATAAAATTTTGGCCTATGAACAATTGTCAAAGGGTGGCGTCTCTGGAACTGTCGCTGATGGCAAAATAATTTTTTCTCAAGCATTGCAACATAAGGCTTGCGCAGTTATATTGGCGCACAATCACCCAAGTGGTCAATTAAAGCCGAGCTCCTCTGATATAAAGCTAACAAGGTCGCTCGTGAAATTTGGAAAACTAATAGATATTCAAGTTTTAGATCACCTTATCATCACTGCAAATAATTATTTCAGCTTTGTAGATGAAGGAATTCTTTATGATTAGTGGGAATTGAGTCTATTCAAAAAGTGATGCGAAAATTGCTTGCGAGATTTCAGTGATTAATACAGCAGGCTATGAAATACAGAACATTCAGAAGTGTTTAAATGCAGAATACCCTATCATATTTATGATGTCGGCTGATACCAAACACTTAGATGATATTCAAAAGAAAGCGAAAGAGGTATTAACTAAGAGTGAATTGAAAAAAGTCTTTTTCTTTCTCCCTGAATTATTTCAAAATCATCTTTTGGAGTATGTAGAAAAGCAAAAACCAAAGGAGAAGATAATTAAGGGGTATAGAGTGAAAGTTAAGTATTCTGAAACGAATCAATCTGATATCGATGAGGCACAGAAGACTATTGCTAAAACCGTAATAGATAATTTGAATAAGAGGAAAAAAAATAATTTCTAAAAAGAAAAATCTCGTTTTTACTTACCTAGTTTAATATAGCCTCCAACATATAAACCTGAGAAGTCTAGGTGGATGTCATTATCCAATATATCCCAATTTTCTCCTAAGCGATCTTGGAGAATACCTGTTCTATAATACTGATATCCACCTCTTACTCCAATCGTTATAAAAAATGGTTGCTGAATTAAATCAAATTCTGTTTTTAACCCGAATTGACTCTGAAAATCTTTTGAAGTAGAAAAGTCATAATCGTGAATTTTTTCTCCCCGAATATCTATAATAGCCCTTGAAAAGCCCCAACCAAGATTCAATTCTGTCCCAAATCGGAATTTATTCTTGAGTTCATCATTTGAAAGAATAAATTCACTCAGGTAAAAAGAATTTGTAACTCCCACTCCGATACTCTGAGTACTAAAGTCATTTGAGCTTGGATAAACCTCTACCGTATCCCCGAAGTTGTCAGTTTCTACAAATGTCCATGTTGACTGAGTCTTCCCATTTTGAAAACTTCCATAAATCCCTACATCTATATATTTATTCAATTGATATTGAGTTTTTACGTAAAAACTCTGTCCTGATGTAATTTTTTTGGCTGGAGTTTTAGGTGAAATTACATTAACGAAAGAATCTATATAGAATTCATTAACATTATCCATTGAATACATGTGATACCCATAACCAAATTCAACAGAGAGCTTATTGTCATTTTGACTGATGCCATTAAAAGATAATCCGATTAAAAATAAAATAAGTAATTGTCTTGTCATAGTTCTATCTCAATTTTTGATTCTTCTAATGTCTCTAGGTCAATTAAATAAACAGATGAACTTCTGATAACCACCGAACGCCCTACTTGCTATATACAGTTCTATGGACGTCAATTTTATTGAACTATTTATCATCTTCAAAGTCTAATTGACGCCATTCAAACCCCCAATCTATTTCTTGTATTACTTGTTCCACGTCTGAAAATGTCAAAAGTCGAGTTTTATCCTTTGCTTGCACATAAATGGGGACCTTAGTTCGTCTTTTGAAGGCTATGTATTCAATAACGTTTGATTCAAAAGTCAGTACACCATGACACGTATCAAATCCAATGCTTTCTGATATATCGACGTGTGATCCTGTTTTTGGCAATTCATTCAGTGGTATTATGTTTCCCCGATTTATTGTATAAAACCCAGTTCTACTAATAGTAGTTGCATTCTTTACAGGTTCATTTTTATTTTTTTTTGAAAAGTTAAATAGTCCCATATTTATATTATTCTGTTGTTTTCTTCTTTATTTGCCAAGAACTCCTCATTGTATAAATAGCATTTAGATTGACCATACTTTTCTAGTTGCTGATGACAATTGAGCTAAAAAGTATTTTAATGATTTTTTAGGTTTGTTATAGGCTCGATAAGGCCGCATCTATAAAACACATTAAATTAACTAATAGACTTGATTTTGACGTAATCTTTTTTATCAATAGGCGCAGTTGTATTCACGTCATTGGTATTTAACCCTCTAATAAGGTTTAAATGACCTAGTGAATAATTAAAAGCAGTTACATCAGCACTTGTTGCATCGTGTTTTTGGTTTACTGCTAATAAATACTTAAGTCCTGTATCGGATATCACATTTTTATTGTCGATACTATGACTATTACCAGTTTCATCATATTTGTTATTTGGTTGATCATATTTTACTTCTACCATTTCTACCGTATTACCACTAACAATATCATAAGAGGCAGATCTGGCAGGAGCTCCATCATTATTTTCTTTTTTGCTTACTACACGAGCATTTCTTAAATCATTTGAGCCCCCATATCTGCGCTCTACAATGTGATCGACTTCAGGAGTAAGTTTAGAAGAATCATCTATGTATACTAATCCAGTGCCAGACGAATCAGATATTTGAGGGCTAATTGCAGTAAAAGCAGGAGGGTGTGCCACCGCATAATTTTTGTTAACCTCATCAACTTTTCTTGGTTGTGAAAAATCTGTCTTCCCATCCGGATGCTGCACATTATACGCATTTGTATAATCTAGCCCAAAGGGGCCATCATTCGGAATATACCCTGCTCTGATATATCTTTGAATAATGTTTTTCCCACCGCTCTTTGAATCACCTTTTGTAGAATTATGTATATTGACTTTTTCCCTGTTATCTACAAAACCTTGCTGCCCATTACCTTTCTTCTGAGCTACAGAATTAGGAATTGCTCTACTTTTATTCTTTTTTGGTTTCTTTACTTGTTCATACATTTCTCAAACCTTTTTAAATTGAATTTTATTCACTGTATATTTCCGTCTGTTTTATTTTTACGCCCCCATCATGATGCATAAGGCGGTCGGATTAGATTTTTAAAATTAGGCATAATCAATCGAGCGCGCAATAAGTAGAAGTACTCAGTCTTAATGTTTGAATAGCTCTTTCGTCCGTAATTTTATTATTCAAATATCGAACTAGCGTTGAACGGTCAATACCTAATTTTTTAGCACATTCTTTTTGTGTCAAACCGTTTACGTACATGAACTGTTCTAATTTTTTTGATAGAGAAGTACCAACGAACTCAAAAAGTGGCGTATATCCAAGGTATTTCAATATTAAGGGTACATGCTTTGCTTTTGGAGTTTTTGTATTGTTCTCCCATTTAGAGACCGTATCAACGAAAACACCAAGCTTTTGGGCGACACACGACTGGTGTTCATTGAGGTGTAATCGCCTTCGTCTGAGATGTTCTCCAAGTGTGTTGCATTCATCAATTCCCTTGTGGCAGCTTGGTTTACTGCATTTTAGTAAAAATGTCATTTGGGGTTCACTTGAGCACCCAAGTGGTCAATTAAGGCCAAGTGCTTCTGACATAAAGCTGACGAAGTCTCTTGTTAAGTTTGGTCGACTAATTGATATTCAAGTTTTAGATCACCTTATCATCACTGCAAATAATTACTTTAGCTTTGTAGATGAAGGAATTCTTTATGATTAACCCAATTAGTAGTTTATAATTAATGGTTCTCGTACTTGTTGACGACATAACAGCCCGTATTCAATATACGTTTGATTTCATTTTCAAAATGAGAGGAGTGGAATACACTTTGGTTGATTCCATTGATGCTTTCAATGAATTTGATGGGAGTAAGTTAAATTACTCAAAGCAGAATTCTTCCAATGGAGTTTCGTTGACACCTTCTGGATTGCTCAATGAAACTGAAATGTGGCATGGCAATTTAGATAGAGTCAAAACTGAATTTATTGATTGTCTTTCATTTAACGGAAATCAAGATTCGGTAGCTTCTATTTTTTACGTTTTAACGAGAATGGAAGAGTACAACTGCAACTCTTATGATGATCACGATCGGTTTCCGTTTTCGAATAGTATTTTGAAAAAGTACGATTGGGTCGAATTGGCGGTCTGTGATCGTTGGGCAAGCTATATCATTGTAGACTTATTGAAAATCGAAATAATTAAAAGCAAGGTCGAAATCATACCAACTTTTGATATCGATAATACATACGCTTATTTACTGAAGTCAGGGAAACGGAGAGTTTTATCAAAATTGAGGGATGCAATCAAACTTGATAAAAAGCGAATTAAGGAACGGAAATCGGTTGAAGGTGGCGAGAAAGATCCATACGATACGTTCGATAAAATAATTGAGGTAGGGAGCCAGTTTTCCAGTGCTAAGGTTTTTTGGTTGACAGCAAGTGAAGGTTCTAAAGACAGAAATGTTCCAATTGAAAATGAACAACATCGGAAATTAATTCAGAGAGTTGCGAATTCAGTGGAAGTAAATATTCATCCTTCTTACGGGTCGTTTCTTAATGCTTCGCAAGTAAAGGCTGAAAAGAAAGACTTGGAATCAATTACGGGTTCGAGCATCGTTTGTTCACGTCAACATTTTTTGAGGTTTCAATTGCCAAATTCATACAGAGGTTTAATCGAAGCGGGGATTCGAGATGATTATTCTATGGGATTCGCTGAGAATGTTGGTTTTCGATCTGGAACCGCAAGAGCGCACAAATGGTTCGATATTGAACGAAATGAAGTAACAGAATTGACGCTTCATCCGTTTATATATATGGATGGAACGCTTTTGGAATATATGTCGTTGACTCCAGTAGAGAGTACAAGTAGGATTCAAAAACTATACTCTGAAATTCAGGATTTTGGAGGTAATTTTATTTTCCTTTGGCACAATGAAACGATTGGTGAATACGGAAAGTGGAAAGGGTGGTCTCAAGTTTTGGACTTCACATTAAATTTGAAAAATGAATAAGAAAATTGTCGTAACCGGAGCAGTATTGATTTTAATTGGAATTATTTTAGGGGCATTTGGTGCTCACAGCTTAAAAAAAGTGGTCGATGCTAGTCAAGTGCTGTCTTTTGAAACTGGGGTTCGTTACCAAATGTATCATGGATTTGCATTGATCATCTTGGGTGCAAATGCCGATCGTCTTCTTATTAATTCCAAATGGGTTATTCGGTTGTTGTTGATTGGAGTTACAGTGTTTAGCCTTTCGATTTACCTTTTGGTAATGCAAGGCCCAATGGGAGTTTCTATGAAATTTTTAGGCCCAATTACACCAATCGGAGGGCTACTTATGATACTTGGCTGGGGACTCTTCATAAAAAACCTGCTATCACAAAAGTGAAAGCAGGTTTTAACTAATGATCTCTAACAAATCTATTCTGTGATCACTAGACGCTTCGTTTTATAGACTCCCAATTGTTCTACACTAACAATGTAGATCCCAGGAAGTAAATCTGATATTTGAACTTTAATCTTTGTTTGATTCACATCAATTTCCTGCGTTGCAACTATCTGACCTGATATATTCATAATGTTAACTCGGCCACTATTCGCGTCAAGATTTGAGACCGTAAGAGCGTCGCTGTTTCTAATTGGATTCGGATAAACGCCTATTTCAACTTCTTCTCCGGCAATTGAAACGCTAATAACTTCTGATTCATACGTGTCATTGTTAAGGTCTACTTGAATCAATTTGAAATACGTCGTTCCATATCTTACATCATAATCCTCAATAGAATAGTACTGTGTCTCATTGGTGTTTCCTGCTGCATCAACGGTTTCAATCTCTTCCCAGTTTTTTCCATCCTGCGAAGAAAGTGCGATAAAGTGTGAGCTATTATTTTCACTCCTAGTTTCCCAGGCGATATTGATGTAATCTTTGTCAACCGCCTGTGCCACAAAGCGTGATAATTCAACGGGAAGTGTTATGGCGTTACAGATTACATCTGAAGTAGTACAATCCTCTGGAGTTGGAAGTCCAAGACCAGCGCCATTTGAACACCATGCTATGGCAACACTAAACGTTCCTGAGTTCTGCAGGTTTCCACCTGAATTTAAGGCTCCTGATCCTGAAATGGTTCCATTGTTTTTCCAATTGCCATTTGAAGACATGCAGCTATTGGTTCCAATATCAAGCAATCCGTCATTGACGGCATTTCCACTAACCACAGAAAGTCGAGATGAATTTGTCAGGAACATTGATCCTGCTGCCCCAATGTCCAATCCTCCGCAGTTGATTAATGCACCATTCATTGTAAGTATTCCAGCATTAACGCTTAGCTTATTTGAAGCGAAGAGCATTGCGCCTGGATGTAGATCAATAGTTCCGCCAACACCTAGGTCGACTTTTTTTAGGGAAACAGTTCCAAAAATATCAACTCTTGAGCCTAGAGCCAAAATGTCGTCTCCACCAGTTAGATTGGCTCCTAGTGATACTGTGAAAACTGAGCCTCCGTTTATCGTAATGTTGAACGAACTATTAATGTCGTGATTGATTAGAATATCATTTCCCGCTGAAATCGCTCCCGGCGAGCAACCACAAGGTGTGATTCCTCCATCTGCGGACCAGACTGTTGCAACATCATTCCAAGATCCATTGTTCATTGTTGTAAATGTCGCTGCGTTGATATTATTAATTGAAAAAAAGCAAATAATAATGTAGGCGACTGACCGTGTAGGTGAAGTAAATTTCATAGCGTCTAGAAATTAAGTTAAAGTAGATTTGTTATTTATAAGACGTGCTTCTTTTTGCAATGGTTGGATGCTTTTTTAAATAAGTGTTAAAAAATGAACAATCGTATTGGGTATGTCCTGTTGAGTTTTTTAGCTGATATAGGTGTTGACGCTAGCTTTTACATGGTTGTGCACGCATAGTTTATTAGTTGAAATAAAGTGAAAAAAAATTAAAATATTTTTGAAACTAATACCTATTCATTGATTTCGTCAAGTGAATGGGTACAAATACATTTTCGAATCAAGTTTTAATTGATTGTTTTTGAAAAGGAATCCAGTTTATCGCATTTGAATTGTGATTTAAGTATGTATTTTTAGACCTCAAATGAATCATAACTTGAAAATCACATTTCTAGGAACGGGAACATCGCAAGGAGTGCCCGTTATTGCTTGTTCTTGCAACGTATGTACTTCTGAAGACTCTAAGGACAATCGCTTAAGAAGTTCAATAATGGTCTCGACCAATAATGAAAATTATGTTGTGGATACGGGACCGGATTTCAGGCAACAGATGCTTAGAAACAAAGTGAAGAGTTTAAAAGCCATTCTGTTTACACATGAGCATAAAGATCACCTTGCTGGGCTAGATGATGTACGGGCGTTCAATTATGCTGAGAAGAGAGACATGGAAGTTTATTGTAATGAAAACGTTAAAACTGCACTTCACAGAGAATTTCATTATGTGTTTACAGCGAATAGATATCCAGGTATTCCAAAAGTCAATATTAATTTAATTCAGAACGAGGCATTCACAATTGAAGAGTTCCCAATTCTTCCAATTCAAGTGATGCATCATAAAATGCCTGTTTTTGGATATCGATTTAACGATTTTACCTATATCACAGATGCAAAAACGGTTGCTCCAGAAGAGCGTGATAAAATAAGAGGCTCAAAGGTTTTGGTTGTGAACGCCCTGAGAAAGGAAGAGCACATATCGCATTTCAATTTGGAACAAGCTTTGGCTTTTATTGAGGATATTCAACCGGAGAGAGCTTACTTGACACATATTTCTCACTTATTTGGAACACAAGAAGAAATTGAGAAATTGCTTCCAGAAAACGTATTCGTCGCTTACGATGGATTGGTGATTGATATGGACTAATAACTACTTAATTATTCTAAATTTGTAGACTTAAAGCATTATATAATGGCGAACGATATACTTAAAGGAAAAAGAGGAATAATCTTCGGAGCATTGAACGAACAATCAATAGCTTGGAAGGTGGCAGAACGTGCTCACGAAGAAGGAGCAACGTTTGTTTTAACGAATGCACCTATTGCAATGAGAATGGGTGAAATCAATAAACTTGCTGAGGCAACTGGAAGTACTGTAATTCCTGCTGATGCAACTAGCGTCGAAGACTTAGAGAACTTAGTTTCTAAATCAGTTGAGATTTTAGGAGGTAAGATTGATTTCGTTTTGCATTCAATTGGAATGTCTGTTAATGTTCGTAAAGGAAAGCACTATACGAATGAGAATTATGACTGGACGATGAAAGGATTGGATATTTCTGCATTGTCGTTTCATAAAGTAATGCAAACAACTAAGAAATTAGATGCGATGAATGAATGGGGTTCAATTGTGGCTCTAACGTATATTGCAGCTCAACGTGTTTTCCCTGATTATAACGATATGGCGGATAACAAGTCGTATTTAGAATCAATTGCAAGAAGTTTCGGATACCACTACGGTATTTCTGATAAGGTTCGTGTCAACACAATTTCTCAATCACCAACGATGACAACAGCGGGAAGTGGTGTGAAAGGATTTAATGAATTCATCAACTATTCAGAAAAAATGTCTCCACTAGGAAATGCATCGGCTGTGGCTTGTGCAGACTATTGTGTGGCAATGTTCTCTGATTTGACAAGATATGTGACAATGCAGAATTTATTCCATGATGGCGGGTTCTCCAATACTGGAGTGACTCAAGCGGTCATTGAGAAATTCAGTGACTAGATATTAAATGCAGCTTTCGAGCTGCATTTTTTGTTTGAAGTAATAATTTGTTTCTTATAAGCGTTTAAATAGTAATCAACCAATACTAGCAAGCATGAGAAAAACTACCACACTATTGTTTCTCTTGCCTTTTCTGAGTTTCTCGCAGCTACAAGAGCCAGCGTTGAAATACAAAGGCAGCCAAGGAGGTACTGTTTCCTTGGGAGTGAGATCCACCGTAAGTACATTCAATTCACATCACGATGAAGGCACTGGATTGGGAGTCGGAGGTCAATTTCGAATTCAATTCGCAGACCGTGTAAATTCTGACTGGTTCTTCGATTACATTAAAAGTGACATTGGGGATTTCGCCAGTCGAACGGATTACCACATTGGCTGGAGCGTCATTTATTACTTGACAAATCCTGATTTAGCCGAAATGAAATCGCAATCTTATGGAGGGAAAACATTTCCACGATTAAGACCTTATATTCTTGCGGGACATTGTTTCGATTACACGTACATGGTTTCGAATTTCGATCGAGGGAATTATACGGAAAGATGGAGCTCTGCAGTGCAAGCTGGAGCAGGTGTTCATTTGAATTTGAATCCACGATGGGATATTTCATTTGTAGGTCAATACATGATGCATTTCGGAAATGAAGTAGGCGGAGAAATTCACAACGGAGTGGTAGAGTTTCATGAAGAAGCCGGATCTAGCGTTGAAGGACATCTATTATTTCATATAGGTCTAAACTATAAAATTGCTGACTTATGGTAAAGGGATTATTAGTAATGGCATTTGTATGCCTCGCGTCGTTTGGATACAGTCAGGAAACTGGATTGGTTATTCAAAGGGCAATGGATCCTGGATATAGACAAAAAGGACTACTGGAAGCTTCTGCAACAATTTCTCCTTCGACTATGCTAAGTCGGAAATCAAATAATTTTTATTTGACAGGATTTGCTGAATATCATTTTGACTTAAAGGTTAGCCTTCGAAGTGATACCTATTTTCATTTGCATGGAGTAGAGGAGAACCCGTTTATTAACAATGCGATTCGGTCGTATTTTGGAGTTTTCTATCATTTGAACCACGATCAATTTTCGAATTGGGATGTTACTTTAGGTGTTCAGCCTGGAATTACAATAATGAGCAAAGCCAATGACATTGGAGTTGAGTCTATAGTTGAGCCTCCTCGAAATGTATTGAGTCCGTCTTTTGCATTGTCCGTTGGAGCTAAGTTTTATGTTTGGAAGTACTTTAATTTTTTCGCGAATACAAGTTATTTGAACTCGAGTATGGGCGGATTGCCTGAAGGTCCTTTTAATACGGATGAGATCATTTTCTCTGCAGGATTGGGGTTCCAGATTCAAACGAGAAGAGCGGGACCTCGGTTTAGGTAAGTATTCGAAGATGGATCGGTATTCTTCCTTTTTGGATCAATCGCAAGCCCCTTTGAAGATATTAGAATTTAGACGTTACTGGGTCGTCTAAATTCTAATATCTAATATCTGAAAGTAATCTTAACTAGCAGCCCATTATTCCAAACGAGTACACCAGTTCTTGATCAACCTTTTCTCCTTTTGAATTCATTGCTGGTTCCCATTCTCCCGGAATAGATTTGATGAGTGAAATCATCTTTTCATCGATTGCCGAAAAACCAGAAGTTGATGCAAGCATAATATTTGTGATTTCGCCTTGCTTGTTTACTGTGAAATGTACCTTCCCCGCTTTCAACTTAGCGTTACCAATCTTCGCAACTTCCTTTTTACTGTTCTTTTTGAAGTAATCAATGAGCGAGCCGTTTCCACTTTTAAATACCGCTTCGGTTTCGGGAACAATTGACATGTAATAGACAACGTAGTCATCTTCTAACTCACCTGTATTTGGGTTCTCATGTTTGAATTCGGCTCTAATACAGAAGTTCGTTGAGTAATCTACTGTTTTCAAAAGTTTCAATTGCGATGCGTTTAGAGTTCTGTTTTCGCCCATTTCTATGATTTCATCTCCATTTACGGGAACTAATGCAACTTTCACATTTTTGAAAGAATCAATCCCTTCAGTGGCTGCTGATGGGAGGATGTCAATAATTGACTTTGCTTCTAGTACGGTTGTCATTGAAACGCGCGTTAGGAACCTCGATTGAACGTCATATATAAAATCAGGTTTCTTCGTGACCTCTTTTTTCTTGTCGGAAATATTCGATTCGTTGGAAGCCGTTTTATTTTTAGTTGTTTCGTCGTTGTCCAAGTTCATACAACTGAAAGTGGTCAAGCTAAATGTTGCTAGAATGACACTTGTGACGATTATATTATTTTTCATATTTGATAAAATTAGTGATTGATTTGAATCAAATGTACGATGGAAGCCCTCGTCAACTGCAGGATTAAGTGTAAAATAGTGTAAATCTTGTGTAAAACATTTCTTATTGAGTCATATTCAAATAGCTTTGTAATATGAGTCTCAAACATGTAAAAATCTTCTTAGTTGTTTTCGCCTATTTTCTATTTGTGCCGTCAAATGTTATTGGTCAAGTGTCTCAGGAAGAACAGTTAATTAAGGTTTCACTTCGAACGATCGGCCATCAGCTTTTAATTCATTCTGGTGATAGCACATCCCTTGTATTGCCCATTAAAAAAGTAAGCAACCAATATGTGGTCAAGTTTGATGCTGAATTTCAATTCGATCCAGAAAAATTAGTGACAACAATTAACGAAGTTTTGAAACCCACTGATTTGGATCAAAACTATATTGTTGAGGTGGAAGAATGTGCCTCTGGAGATATTGTATATAGCTATAAAAGGTCTGGAGTTGATGATACAAGCTTGATTGCTTGTAAAACGAGAATCCCACCAAAAGGGTGTTATAATCTTCGATTTACGGATTTGAAAGAGGGTGAAGCAGTAATTAATGATGATACCTCAAAAAGTAAGGATGAAAGTAGTAATGCTCTTGTCATTATTTTATTACTCGTTCCGTTGGTTGGATTTATCGTTTTTTTCGTGTTCTGGATCAGAAAACCAAAAGTGAATCCCAACTTAATCGTATTGGGGATGTATCATTTCGACACGAGAAAGGCGGAGCTTATTTTGAAAGAGCAGCGAATTGAATTGACGAGTAAGGAAGCGGATTTATTGATGTTGTTATACAAAACGGTTAATAAAACGGTTGAGCGTGAGGTGATCCTGAACTTGGTTTGGGGAGATGAGGGAGATTATGTAGGGAGAACGCTGGATGTTTTTATTTCGAAATTACGTAAGAAGTTGGAGGCGGATTCAAGTATTAAGATCGTGAATATTCGTGGGGTCGGGTATAAGTTGGTGATGGATATTTGATCTGTTAGGCCTTGCCATCTGCGTAGTGATGGATGAAGAACGGAATTTGTATTTAAAGTTTACCATCGGTAAAAATAGCGCCTGAACAGATACTCTTCATTTGTGTCTTTTGCGCCTCTGTGGTTAAAAACAGAACACAGTAAAAGCTCTTCTATTGATGTCCTATTTTTTTATGCTGTTTCGAGATGTTTTTTAACCGCGGAGTCGCAAAAGGCACGAGGTTATAATAGAGTTGGTTGGCGCAAGCAGACCTTGCGGTTTTTGGAGCTAGATGTCGTAAAATAAGTATTGGTTACTCTTATGAATGAGGTTTTACAAATAACTCAACCATTTCTTGTCCTTATTGTTCATTTTGTACTTCATGTATTTTAGACAAGGATAATACAACGCGGCAATAATTAGAATCCAGGCAATGTAAACTCCCATTAATTCTGTTCCAAGGAATCGATTATGATTGGAAATAAGGTTTTCATAATTATTGACTGATGAGTACATTGAATCTCCGAATAAAGGCTTCAAAAGCATACTGGATAAGTGAATAACCGCGATGTGTAAAAAGTAGAAGAAGAGCGCGACTCTTCCGAAGACTAAGAAGAAATTTGCAATGGAGCCTTTGAGTCTTTCAAGGAAAGCAAGGGAAATCAGACAAGCACCAAGTGTTACTAAGGCGAAATGAAAAGAGGGCGGATATTTAGTGATTCGAAGAAACGAAACAACTGATTTGAAAAAAGTGTCTTTTGGTTGAAATGACCATTGTGGATCGCCGTAGAGATTAAAACCCCTCAATATTACGAAGAGTCCTAGCATCGAAATTCCAATTGTGATGAGGTATTTAAAGCGCTTTTTTGCGTCAAATGTTTTGGCGTACAACTGCCCGAAACTAAAACCTAGAATCATAATACCAAGCCAGGGTAGCATTGGATAGCCTGCGCTAAAGAACCGATGACTTGACCCAACTTCCATTCCTCCAGATTGATGAAGTAAAAACCATAAAAAATCTTGAATTCCCTGGCCGGTGTAATCATATATAAGCGGATTTGGGTAATAGACATCGATTAAATTATGCCCTGCCACAATTGCTATTCCCAATATCAGTAAGATGTGTTTATTAAGATGAATTAAGCCAGCTAGAACGACCATAGAGGCACCAATTGCCCAAATGACTTGGAATACGACAAGGTTAAATGTTACGTCGAAATTCCATAAGAAGTTGTTTAAAACGAGTTCGAGAAGTATCAACCAAAGACCTCGAGTAAGTAGAAAGATACTTAGTTCCTTTTTTGTTTTCCTTTTCGATTGTAAATAAATTGAAACCCCTGATAAGAAGACAAAAATGGGCGCGCAAAAGTGTGTGATGTAGCGCGTGAAAAATAGGGCAGGAGTTGTTGTGCTAAGATCCATGGGGTCTCCGGCTACAATTAAATCTTGATAAAAGTCGCGCGTATGATCCAAACACATTATGATCATTACGATTCCACGCAAGATGTCAATTGATTCAATTCTTTTGGACTGTTGCGTTAATTGGTTCATAGGTTTTCCAAGATAGCTTTAAGTTTGGATAAATATCTATTGCAGCCCAATTTAGCTTTGCTTCGATTTGGATTTTTAATGGTGACTTTGAATTGGAAACAATTACAAGTGAATCACTTTTCAAGTTACTTCAAGAATGGAATAAAGCGAGCGACTTTTTTCTGATAGTCCTTGTACTTTGGATACTTTGATGCTGAAATTTCTTCGCTAAAATTCGAACTTCCGATGAAAAGTAAAACCAATAAAACAGCACCTGCGACAGACCAATTGATCCAAACACCAGTGGCGGTAACAGAAAAGAAATAGATCACAATCCAAACACTTTGTTCCGCAGAATAATTAGGATGGCGCATGATACTCCATAAGCCAGTATTTACAAATCCATGTTCATATTCGCCCAATTCTTCTTTGGCATCGATTCTTCTGTATTTTTCTGTTTGAAATTTATACTGTTGATGATCAGCAAAATACTCCATGATTACAAATGCAACAACGAGAACTGCTAACAGGTAATCTGCCCAAAAGAGCTCCGTTCCATTCACGCCTTTGATCATTGGGAACATAATCAACATCACCAATCCCATTTGATAGAAAGAGATAAAAAAGAGGTTGAACGAAATCCATTTCCATGGGGCTTGGAATTCAGGTTTTGCACGTAAAACAGCCCAACGATAATCTTCATCACCCGTCCAGAATTTCCATGAATAACCACCTCTGCGGCCGAAGTTATACGTGAGTCGAATTCCCCAAATACTAATGACACTTGCGATCAAGATCATGCGCTCGTCCCAATTCGATAAATAGGCGACTTCCCAAGCATAAATAAGTGGCGCCACACTCCACAATTTATCAACTTGACTGTAATTGTCCACAATGCTACTGATGATAAAGCATGCCGCTGATAATCCGAGGTATGTGTAAATCACAGGCCACATTACGTGCAATTGATCCAAATTTGGCGGGGTGTCATATAAATAAGCAAATACCGGAACGGCAATCAATGTTGCAAGTAAAAGAAGTACAGTTTTCCACATAATCGAACAGCGTATTAATTTAATAGACTAGAGTTGCATTGTAAAAAGTGCAATTTAAGAAATAATCAGCAAAAAAAGTGTCATAACATTGCTAATACTGGGTTGTAGAAGGTTTTTAAATTATCAAGCTCTTGATTTATAAGGATTTATTTCCTCTTTAAATGTTCCTCCATATCACTCAAATGAAGCTTCAACGCATAAACTGAAATGTGGATCTCTTTGATTAAAAGGGTCAAAGAAATAATGAGTAAAAGCAATGCGCCGCCAAATACCCAAACTGCAACTGAATCCTGATTTATATAGATCAGAAACATTGTTAGAACACAAAATAGAAGGCTAGAAATACCAAATATCTGCATCCAACGCGTGAGGTTAAGTCTTTGCTTAAGGTTTTTGATTTGTAGAATTAATAAATCATCCTGTCTTTCAAGGTATTTATCGTGTAAATTTCTAATTACTGAAGCATAGGCTAAAAACCGATTTGTATAGGCGAGCATGATTAATGATATCGCTGAAAACAAGAGCGCCGGCGTGGTTAAAGTTAATTCTTCCATTCTTTGAAAGTTTCTATCAATTTACAATGAAGCCGAATATTCTGCTAAATCAACAATTTTTGATGAATATCCATACTCGTTATCATACCACGAAACCACTTTGATGAAATTGTCTGTTAAAGCAATTCCAGCATTCGCATCGAAAACGGAAGTGCATGTTTCACCAACAAAATCCTGAGAGACAACCAAATCTTCGGTGTATCCCAAAATTCCTTTTAATTCATTTTCAGAGGCCTCTTTCATCACTTTACAAACCTCCTCATAAGTTGCGCTCTTTTTAATGTTAACGGTTAAATCGATGACCGAAACGTCCATTGTTGGAACTCTGAACGCCATACCTGTTAGTTTTCCGTTCAACGCGGGGATGACTTTTCCAACCGCTTTTGCAGCCCCTGTGGATGAAGGAATAATGTTGTGCAATGCAGATCTACCGCCTCTCCAGTCTTTTGCAGAAGGTCCGTCGACGGTTTTTTGTGTTGCTGTAGTCGAGTGTATCGTTGTCATTAATCCATCCGTAATCTCAAAATTATCGTGCAACACTTTCGCGATTGGAGCCAAACAGTTTGTTGTACATGAAGCGTTTGAAAAGATCATGTCTGAAGCTTTCATCTCTTTGTGATTTACTCCCATAACATACATAGGTGCGTCCTCTGAAGGAGCGGAAATAACGACTTTCTTGGCACCGCCTGTGATATGTCTTTGCGCTGTTTCTAGCGTTTTAAAAATACCTGTACATTCAATTACAAAATCAGTGTCTACTTCATCCCATTTTAAGTTTTCAGGATTTCTTTCAGCTGTAACTCTTATCTCTTTTCCGTTGACAATTAGCTTGCCGTCTTTTACGTCTACATCTCCATCAAACCGACCATGAACGGAATCAAATTTGAGCATGTATGCCAAATAATCGACGTCTAGTAAATCGTTAATTGCGACAACTTGCACATTGTCTCTTTGGGCAGCAACTCTTAGTACTAACCTTCCAATTCTTCCAAATCCGTTAATTCCAATCTTAATCATAATTCTAAATTTATTTTTGCTGATATGGTATCAGGCATTTTATAATTCTATTTATTTCTGTTCTATCTGTTTGACGATTGTTGTCAATTAAAAAGGTCAAACCGAATTCGATCCTTTGCAATTTTTTTCTTAGTTGTGTTCAATTCGTAGAGTTCAGCGGGTCTTCCACCATGACTCTTACTTTTTCGGAATTCGCCTAGCGGGCTTATTATTCCACTGGATAGTATTTTCTTTCGAAAATTCCTTACGTCAAATGTTTCATTTAAAGCTTGCTCGTACACACCAATAATATCTGAAAGTATGAACTTGTCTGGAAGGGTATGAAAAACGATTGGGCGGCTTAACAGACCTTTTCGAAAGCGTTGAAGAACCTTTTTGACAATATGATTGTGATCTAGAGTGAGCTCAGGCAGTTTGGAAATTTCACACCATTTTAACTCACTTGAAAGTTTCTGATTCAAACGTTCAGAGGGTATTAATCCATAATACGCAAAAGTGACGATACGACCAAATGGATGACGATCTATATCAGAGAAAGTGTTCAATTGTTTTCGATAAAAATCAGATTGACCAACGAGAGACGTCATTAAGTTTTCCATGGCCTTATCAGCGTCTTCGTTCGGTGAAATAAGCTCGCCTGGTAATCCCCATTCATTTTGAAAAGGTATTTCTTTCTTTTGCTGAAGTAGAATTTTCAGTTTTTTATCGTGGTATGTAATCAGAAGAATATCAACGGAGAAGGCCCCGCGAAAAAAGCGGTCAAGCGAAATTGTGTTGTATGGTTCTGATTTTTTCATAATACTTATAGTCAAATGTACAATAAGTATTAAAAAGATCAAAGTTCCATTTAATATATCATGAATATTTAATGAAACATTAACACACTCTGTTACTCGTTCTACTAAAGTTCTATACCTTCGCTTTGAAGCATTCGATTAATGAACCAACTTGACAAAGAGTATGATAAGTAGAATTGTGTTATTTGTTTTTCTATTTCTAGCCGTAATTTCTTGTTCAGCCCCAAGAGACATCGAAGAAAGTAACTCAACAAGGGAGCTTGAGGGGAGTGGTCTCAATCTAGATTCCCTCATTTCTGAAAGAGAAAGAGGAGAGCCCATTGAATTCGAACAAATGGAGTTTATCCCTAGATCAGAGTATTTTATTTATTCATTGATCATAAAGTCAGATACTCTTCCACTTGAAGATCTAAGTTGCCGTCTTGATACGAGTGATGTAATGTTAACAAAAGCATTTGCGGAGTTTAATGTAAGTGATCTCTGCATAGAAATGGGGGTAGAGGGGAATACCTACTATTCTGTTTTCATTAATAAAGAGGGACATTTTGAAAACTGTAAGGTTGTGAAAGGTGCAGATGATTGTTTTAGTGATGTAGATGAAAAGATTAAACTCAGAATTGAAAAAATGAAAGTTATTTCAGAGGAGTTCTTTAATGCAGAGTTGGTGTTTTATCATAAGTTTCGACTTGATAAAGTCTAATTAGTCTTCAAGTTCGCAGGAACTTACTTCTTTTAATTAGTCAAAACGATTTTCCACCTTTCCGATTCGGCAAACTCTTTTATCGTTTGATTTCGTTTTTTGATCAATTCTGTCATGTATTTTTTTAGGAAAATTTTATCTGCAATTCTTCTAATTGGGCCAAGTGGTGCGGTATAATCAAAATAGTAAACCATTATTGTTTCCCCGTTGCGCTCCTCAAAATGGTGTTCGTGCTTGAATTCTTTGAATGCCCCGCTCACCATTTCGTCTGTAAAAAAATTGGGACTCTTGAATTCCGTTATTTTAGATGTCAATTTTTGATAGATCCCAAAGTGCTTTGCTCTCCAAGTCACACTTTCGCCCAATTCAATTAAACCGCTCGTTCTACCTGCGATTGCAGTTTCATTTGTATGTTCCGTCGAGATTTTATGCAAATCAATACTTCGAGACAAGTCAAATACGATTTGAATTTCTGCTTTGATTGTAGTCTGAAGTTCAATTCTGGGCATTTCTAGTCAAAATTTAGGCGAACATTTTAATCTAGCTTGTGCTTCTTTTTTAAAGTTGAAATAATTTCCTCTTCGCTCACTTTTTTCTCGGCCGCGGCATTCGTTTTCGTCAACACGTTGTATTCATTTTGAATATAGACCGCCAAAACGGTCGCATTCCAATTAATCGTATTGTTTGGAGCATATTCTTGGACAATCGTTTTAAACTGATTAATGTACTTGCCTTCAGTGGTTTCTTTTGTGAATAATTGAAGTGTCCATGTTGAAACACTCTTGATAACAATACCTTCCGTTCCTTTTTCTCCAATTCTCCAATCCGATGTATTACCTATTTTCTTGGTTGGAATTCTGTATGAAAAATCTAATTTTTCAATAGAGAGATATACCAGATTGTCTTTAAGTGATTGTTTTATCATGAGACGAATATTGATTCAGTTGTGATGAACCAAATTTACGGAATCAAAGTGGAACTTGAAAAAGTGATCTATTTAAGAACGTTTATTTGAATAAGAGGGAGTTAATTTTCGATCATTAACCCGCTTAATTTTTCCTTTTCAATCCATAAACTCCAACACCATCTTTTGGGATTGTTATATAGTTTTCCTTTTTTATTCCTTGGATACACTTCGACGTACAATCGGAATTTTATTGAGCCCTCCTTTAAATCTTCGATAACAGTATGGTAAACCCTAAGCGTTTGGTTGGTTGAATAGCTTTCACATTCCAAATATTGTTCATTGTAAAACCCCCAATCTGAATGAATGTTTCTTACTTCAACGAGTTCAACTTCTTCTTCATTAATGAGAATTTTGGCGGTGTCCTGCGGCGATACGATCGTTCTTACTTGGTTTGAATTACCGGAACTGAATTTTGTGTTTCCAGCGAAATCGAGCTTGACATCTCTGCCAATGTCAGAAAGGCCAACAGAATCAATAGGAAGGTATCCAATATTCCAACCGCCTTGTCCAAATAAGTTGGAAGAAAATAAAAACGAGAATGTAAAGCTTAAAAAGAAAAGAATCTTCATAAATGAATTTTTCAGACTGTACCGCTTAGAATGAATGACGTTCAATGGTATTCCGTTAATTAGTCATCAACAGACGCAGGAGAATACGTTTTGTAATTTTGAACTACAATTTTTCCGGCCTGCAATTGATTCATCAATCCCAACAATCCGATTAAAGTTCGATTTACGTAAAGGAAATGACGAGAGCCTCTTTTCCCTTTCAGATCCTTTAGTGCCTTGTCATCTTTGAGTTCGTTTCCGAGCATCAACAACTGCTTGAAATACTCAGGATCACTAAAATCGAATGTTTCAAACTGGTACGGCTTATTAATTATAGTTAACAACGTACTGAATGTTGATTTGATTGTTTCTATATCTTCTTCTGAGTCAGACTCGTTAATTAATTGAAGTTCTTTGAGTACGCTAAGAAACACTGACTCGTTTTTGATGTTTTCGATTTCAGCGAGTTTAAAGAAAGATTG
>JAWUWJ010000016.1:0-8017 GCA_034111925.1 Crocinitomicaceae bacterium | reverse complement strand
GTTCCACGAACGTTGTTAAGTCCAAGTGCTTCCGCAACTTCTTTAACTACCTTGATCTTCTTTCCGATTGAATCAACAAGCAAGAAATCACAATCAGGATACATTATCGCCAAAGGGATTCCAGGGAAACCACCTCCAGTTCCTACATCGAGAATCTTTGTTCCGTCTTTGAACTTCATTAAATTAATTATAGCTAATGAATGCAGAACGTGTCTCTCGTAGAAATTTTCGGTGTCTTTTCTTGAGATCACATTGATCTGTTCGTTCCAAAATTGGTACAATTCACCAAGTTTATCGAATTGCTCAATTTGCTTGGGCGTCAGATCAGGAAAATACTTCGTGATTAATGATGTGTTGTTCATCTAAATCGAATCTTTTGTTTTTTCAATCATGTTCGAAAGGAAATCTCTCGCTCTAAATAACTGAGCTTTCACGGTTCCCAAAGGAAGGTTGAGTTCATCAGAAATTTCTTCATAGCTCAATTCCTCGAAATAACGCTTTTCAACCAAGATTCTATACCGCGGTTTCAACTTGGATACCAAGTCACGCATATGCATTACTTTTTGCTTGTGTTCCAAAGTTTCCTCTGGGTCACGCGTTGCACTTTTTGTATCTATAAAAATTGTTTCTCCATCGGCCGTTTTAATCCCAGTATCCATTGAAGTTACTTTGATTCTTTTCTTTCTGATGAAGTCAATACAGTTGTTTGAAGCAATTTTGAATAGCCAAGTAGAGAAAGCATAGCTCGGAGAATATTGCTCCAATCTGTTGAATGCTTTTCCAAAGGCTTCGATAGTAAGATCGTCAGCGTCATCGGTGTTCTTCACCATTTTCAGCATCATGAAATAAATCGATTCTCTGTAGCGATCCATCAATTGACCGTAAGCAAGTTGATCGCCGCCAATTGCGCTATGAACTAAGTCAAGATCCTTCTGTGCCTTTTCCGATAAGTGGTCTCTCTTTACCATTTTTTACTATCTGTTTTATCGACTGCGTAAAACATTAAAGGAGTTAGTAACGAGTACATTAGATCCAGTAATGGTATGAATGCGATAAATTTTGATTCGTTCAATTTTTTAAATGATCTCCCTAAAATAATCCACTTAATAATCAATATTAAAGCGAAAATCGCGAGGCTTAACCATCTGAAGTTCGAATCAAACATCAAAATAACAAAGGAAGTCGTCATGATTAACATGGTCAGTGGATATATTCCTAACATTAACTTTTTGATAACCCCATATTTTTCCGACGTAGTATAGTGTCTAGACTTTTGCTTGAACCAGCTTTTCCAAGAGCTAGAGCCTTTTGAGTAGCAAAATGAGTCCGGTTCTATGTTAATCGTATAGTTTTTCTTTTTCGCCGCATCTTGAATAAAAAGGTCGTCATCACCTGATGAAAGTGCATAATGTGATTTAAATCCTTCGGCTGCTTTGAACACAGATTTGGTGTATCCAAGGTTTCGACCAATCCCCATGTATGGCAATCCTGTTTTTGCAAAGGCGAAATAATTCATTGCGATCCAGGCCGTATCAAATCGAATGGCTTTGTTTAGAAGTCCTTTTTCTCTGGTATAAGGCCCATACCCCATTACAATCTGCTTCTTCTCAGTGAAATACTTTGACATACTCGTGATCCACTGGTCCGATTCTGGTTTGCAATCAGCGTCAGTCAACAGCAAGTTTTCATACTTGGCTCCTTTAATTCCAATCGTCAAAGGAAGTTTTTTTCCGAATTTTAAGTGTTTGCTTCGTTCGACTTTAATGATCTTCAAGTTGGGGTATTGCTGAGCGTAGGCATCTAGAATATATTCCGAATCATCGAGCGATTGATGATTAATGACAATAACTTCAAATTTTGGATAGTCCTGTTCCATGATAAATGGAAGATTGTTGAACAAGTTTTGCGACTCATTTCGGGCTGCAATTATTATAGAAACAGGTTCTTGACTCTTTGAAAGGCGTTCTGGTCGGTTTTTGTGAAATGCAAATCGAGTATATGTGAATAATACGAAAAGCAGATGCACAAGGGCGATCCCACAGAAACCTAAGAAAAAATAGGTCGTAATATCATACTGAAATTTAGGAAGAAGATCCAACATCAAAAACGCTTTGCTACAAAGATGCAGGTTTGCTTAAATACATTTATCTTTGCGCCTGTAAATTATCAACATTTTTATGCACTTTGAACTCAAACATACTGACAGTCAATCGAAAGCGCGAGCTGGATTAATGTACACTGATCATGGAGTAATTGAAACTCCGATTTTTATGCCTGTTGGAACCGCAGGAACAGTCAAAACAGTTCACCAACACGAGCTAAAAGATGATATTAAAGCCGATATTATTTTAGGAAATACGTACCACTTGTTTTTAAGACCAGGATTGGACGTTTTAGAACCAGCGGGTGGTTTGCATAAATTCATGAACTGGGACATGCCGATCCTAACAGATAGTGGTGGATACCAAGTTTATTCTTTGTCAGGAGCACGAAAAATTAAAGAAGAAGGTGTGACGTTCCAATCACATATTGATGGAAGTTACCATTTCTTTTCTCCTGAAAAAGCAATTGATATTCAGCGTTCAATTGGTGCTGATATTATTATGGCGTTCGATGAATGTACACCATATCCTTGCGATTACAATTATGCGAAACGTTCGATGCACATGACACACAGGTGGTTGAAGCGTTGTTTCAATCAAATGGATGCGACAAGTCCGAAGTATGGACATGAGCAAGCTTTATTTCCAATTATTCAGGGAAGCGTTTATAAAGATTTGAGAAAAGAATCAGCGGAGAAAATTGCATCTTTTGATGCTATCGGAAACGCAATTGGAGGATTGTCCGTAGGGGAGCCAGACGATGAATTGTACGAAATGACAGATCTTGTTTGTGGAATACTTCCAACGGATAAGCCGAGGTATTTAATGGGAGTTGGAACGCCTTTGAATATTTTAGAATGTATTTCAATGGGGATTGACATGTTTGACTGCGTTATGCCGTCTCGAAATGCACGTCATGGAATGTTGTTTACATCTGAGGGAATCATCAATATTAAAAACAAGAAGTGGGAGAAAGATTTCTCGCCTTTGGATCCGAATGGAACCTCTTACGTTGATTCAACGTATAGTAAAGCATATTTGAGACACTTGATGCGTTCGAAGGAACATCTCGGAATGCAAATTGCTACAATACACAATTTATCATTCTATTTGTGGTTAGTTAAAGAGGCGAGAAAACGTATTTTGGATGGAACTTTCTCAACTTGGAAAGCTCAAATGGTTTTGAAATTGGGGAACAGGCTATAAATGTTAACGATACTAGATAAATATATTATTAAGAAGTTTCTTAAGACCTTCTTCTTCATTTTTGGAGTGATAATGTTATTGTCTATTGTTTTTGACCTTGCCGAAAAGCTGCCATTATTCGCATCTAAGGACGCAACGCTTTCTGAGATTATTTTGGATTATTATGTGAGTTTCATTCTTTTCCACGGGAACATGTTCTCCTCCATGATCATCTTTATTGCAGTGATTTGGTTTACGGCTAAAATGGCGCAGGATACGGAGATCATTCCTATTTGGAACAGCGGTCGACCATTTACAAGATTCATCCGACCTTATATGATTGCGGCAACAATTCTAATGTTGATTTCACTTGGTTTGAATCACTTTGTAATCCCAAACACCAATCAATTGCGTTTGAACTTTGAAGAGAAGTATTACCGCGATGAAATGTACATTTTGGATTATCACGCGGAATTCCCAGGAGGGCAGGTTGTTTATTTCGACAGTTATATGGCCGATAAAAATCTCGCAGAAGATTTTGTTCTTGAGCAAGAAGATTCAAATGGTGATCTGATGTATTTTTTGAAAGCACGCACTGCAGAAAATAAGAAAGGAACGAACAAGTGGGTTCTGACAAACTATTGGAGCCGAACAATAGGTGATACTAATGACGTTCTAGTGGAAGGCCAGCGGCTGGATACGACCTTTAAATTTACAATGGACGAAATGGCGACGCGTGAAAACATCGCCGAAACAATGCCTTATTTTGAGCTGAGGGAATTTATTGACCGTGAACGAGAAAAGGGGTCAGATATGGTGCCGGCGTATGAGATCGAACTGTATCAGCGGACTTCCTATCCATTTGCGACTTATGTCTTAACAATCATTGGAATTGCCGTTGCCAGTCGAAAGAAGCGGGGTGGAATTGGAATTAACATCGCGATTGGGCTTGGGATTATATTCATCTATATATTTGCAATGAAAGTCACAACTGTGGCTGCGATGAACCTTGGTTTTGCGACATACATTGCTGTGTGGATACCGAATTTCTTATTTGCCATTTTGGCCTATTTCCTCTACAAGAAGGCTCAGCGTTGATTAATTTTCGGTCGTTACGATTTCGAAAGAGTAATGACTTCCTTCACGCTTGTACGAACCATCCAATTGTTCTGTTAAAACATCGATTAATTCCAATCCGAAACTTCCTATCTCTTCTTCTTTAGGCTCAATCCATTGGCCGTTGTCTTGATACGAGAAGTAGATTTCGTACTTGTTTTTTGGTTTGATCTGAATCCGAATTACAGCCGATTGATTCTCCGAATAAGCATGTTTGAGCGAGTTAGAAATCAATTCATTGACCAAAAGTCCAAAGGGAACAATGGTTTTCAATCCAGCGTATTCATCATCCGAATCAATTTCCAGAGACACTTGTCGATTGGCTACTGAAAGCAATTCGTGGGATAGATCATTGATGTAATCTGCAATGTTAACCCTTGACGGTTCCTTTTCTTGATACAATTTTTGGTGAATCAATGACATCGTTAATATTCGATTGATCGCAATAGTAAACTGCTCTTGATTTTCTTCTGATTTAATCTCAGAACGCTGCATCCGAAGCAGGCTTATGATAATTTGAAGGTTATTTTTAACCCTGTGATGTACTTCTTTAATAAGAGTGACATTCTCTTTGTTTCGGTTTAGTACAGCCTCATTTTGTTGCTCAAGATTGAAGTTTAATTTCTTCAATTGAAGCTGAGAATAGTGTTGAAACAAAACGTATTGATTGACTAAATATCCCAGTACTAAAAAGACCGAAATAATCTCGACGATGTTGGTGATTCTAGAAGTCAAGCTTTGAGCTTCGACAATTCCAATGTGCGTATTTAAATTGAAAAGGGTAAACCAACTTAATCCCAAAACATTGATGATCATAAATGCCCATCCCGCGAATTTGCTAATTGAAATAAAGGCAAAGACTACAGTTACAAACATCCAAAGACATTCGGTGTAATGCGTCACTTCCGGAATCATATTTAGTGAGTACTGCGACAGAACTGTCCCTGCAATCGAGTAGACTGAAAAAATGACATAATAGTTTTTGCTGAGCTTCAAGAAAATCATCATAATGATTGAAAGAGCCGCAAGAATGGAATAAAGAATTGTAACGACTTTTGAGTGACCAAAAGAGAGAGGCGCCATCGCTGAAAATAGCAAAATGAAAATAAGGGTAAACCGCCAAGCCATTAGGTATTTACCTTTGTCTTCAATTGATTGAAGGGAAGAAGTGTCTGGAGTGAATAGTTTCATCGCACGTAAAAATACGTAATTTCCTAACTAATCCACTGAAGCTTATCCATTTTGACTTTCATCCTTGCAAAGCCAAATGTCACAACAATGGTCGTTCCTTTGATTTCTTCTACAGTTCCTGATTGCTTCGTGGAAATGAGTTTAACCTTCGATCCAACTTTTATTTTGTCTCGATTGAAATTGTCCTTAACAGGGATGTCTTTTTTCTTTCCGTTCTTTTTAGGAGAAGCTGCCGCCTGTTTCAAAGCAATTTTAGCTGTCTCGGCTTTAGAACGTTCAACGGCCAAGTATTTTTTTACCTCATCGAGAAGTCCATCGTTGACCGTTTTCTTTCTCGACTTCGTGTTGTACTTATCGATAAAGGATTTCATCTTTTTCCCACCTTGAACGAGTTTGTCGTTCGCAATTGAATTTTGACGTAAGTCCTTTAGTTTATTGTCGTAGATCGATTTTTGTTCCTCGTAATTATTCAAAGCATTTTGAGCCGTTTCTTGCGCTTCAATGTGCTCCTTATTCAATCGAGTGAGGTAGTTCTTTTCCTTCTGAAGATCACTCAGGAGTTGGTCCATTTTGACCTTCTTGTCGTCCAACTTCGTTTTTGCATCTGCGATCAATTCTTCAGGAATCCCGTTGATTGTCGCAACTTCAAACGTGAATGAACTTCCCGGTTGACCTGTATCCAATTTATAAAGTGGCGCCAACGTTTCCGTATTGAAAAGCATGCAACCGTTTTGTGCGTTTCGAAGTTTATCGGCTTTTAGTTTAATGTTCGAATAGTGCGTCGTTATTACACCAAAACTCTTTTTATTGTAAATCGCCTCAAAGATAGATTCAGCCAAAGCTCCACCCAAATCAGGATCGGAACCTGTTCCAAATTCATCAATTAAGAACAAAGAATTTTTATTCGCAACGTCCAAGAAACTTTTCATTCGCTTCAATCGATAAGAGTACGTACTTAACTCGTTTTCGATGGATTGATTGTCACCAATGTCGCTCATGATATTCTGAAAGAAACACATGATGCTATTTTCATGAACGGGAACCAATAAGCCAGATTGCAGCATGATCTGGATCAGTCCAACGGATTTCAAGGTAATACTTTTACCTCCAGCATTCGGACCTGAAATCACAAGCATTCGAGAGAACTTATCCAATTCGACACTTTGCGGATGTGTTTTCTTCTTTTGATCTTTGTTGTTCTTCCAAAGAATAGGATGATAAGCATCGATCAATTCTATTTTTAGATCATCAGAGATTTTTGGACGGTTGCAATCCAGGGCTGTGGCCAATCTCGTTTTTGCATTGATAAAATCAAACTCGGTTAAAACTTCTTGGTACTCTTTAATAAGAGACAAATGATCTTTAAGCTCACGACGCAAAATTTGCAGGATTCTGAAAATCTCTTTTCGTTCATCGTCCTGGAGCAATTCCAATTCGTTGTTCAATTTTACATTGACTTGCGGCTCGATATACGTGAACGTTCCAGTGTTACTTGAACCTGCAACGGCTCCTGAAACTTTCCGTTTGTGCGAAGATAAAATCGAAAGAACACGTCTGTCATTGATGAAAGTTTCTCTCGTATCACCAAGAACATTGTCATTTCCTAGCTTGCGCAATTCACGATCGAAATTTTTATTGATCTGCCTTTTCAATCCGTGCATATTACTGCGGATTTCAGCGAGCAATTCCGATGCGTTGTCCTTTACATTTCCAGTGCTATCAAATACCTTCTCAATAGCTTCGACAATTTCTTTTGTGTAGTACACATTTTCCAATGTCCCATTCAAAAGAGGAAATTCAGCCTCACGTTTTTCAAAGAAAACAAGTAGTGAATTCACCAGCATTGACGCTTGATGAATCTTCATAAAACCATCCAAAGAAATCGATGCATTCTCAATTGGAAGCATCTTGATTTCGTTCTTCAACTCTTCAAAATCGAGATGAGGAAAGGTCTCGCCAACGGTTCTGATTTCCAGAAATTCCTTGGTTTTATCCAACTGATAAGTGATCTCAGAAAATTTGGAAATAGGAGCGAGGTTTTCCAAGCGTTCTCTAGCCGTCGATTCTTTCGCATACGCCGCCAACCATAACCGAATAGTATCGAATTCAAGATCGGCGAGTGTTTGCTTATCTACTGACATGCCGCGAAGATATATCTAATTTGTAATTATGAATTGATAATTAGAAATTATTGACGGAAACTATCTTTAAATCTGAATGAGGAGTTATGAATTATTGAGGCACAACTATCTTTAATTATGAATGATGAGTTATGAATTATTGAAGCACAAATGTTCAAAATAAATTGAACTAATTGTTAGTTCAGAGGATAAAAACGACATCCTAACTCCTAACTCCTAACTCCTAACTCCTAACTCCTAACTCCTAACTCCTAACTCCTAACTCCTAACTCCTAACTCCTA
>JAWUWJ010000015.1:0-9833 GCA_034111925.1 Crocinitomicaceae bacterium | reverse complement strand
GATAAAATTAGTATTAAATCATCGGATTTATTCTTATGAAAACCTTTAAAATGCGCCTAGATTTTGCTAAATTCGCAGTCGATTTAAAGAAAAATCCCTTATGAAAATTCTTGTATGTATAAGTAAGTCTCCAGACACAACTTCAAAGATTGCTTTCACTGATGGTAATGCGAAGTTTGATGAGAATGGAGTTCAATATATTGTAAACCCTTACGATGAGTGGTATGCTCTTGTTCGTGGCTTGGAACTTAAAGAAGCGAACGGTGGATCTGTAAGTATCATCACTGTTGGTGGAGCTGCAGATGACGCAGTTATTCGTAAAGCATTGGCGATTGGAGCAGATGAGGCGGTTCGAATTGACGCTGATCCTACAGATGCTTATTTTGTTGCGATGCAAATTTCAGAGTACGCTAAGTCGAATGGTTTTGATTTGGTATTGACTGGAAAAGAAACGATCAATTACAATGGATCTCAAGTTGCGGGAATGATCGCTGAAGGAATGGACTTACCGTTTATTTCTCTTGCATCTAAATTAGATATCAATGGAACAACAGCGACTTTGGAAACAGAGATCGTTGGAGGCGTTCAAGTTGTTGAAGCTGAATTACCACTTGTAGTTTCATGTGCAAAAGGAATGGCTGAGCAAAGAATTCCAAACATGAGAGGAATTATGGCAGCTAGAACAAAACCTTTGAATGTAATTGCTGCGGCTGACGTTGAAGCATTAACTTCTTTCGAAAGTTATTCTCTTCCAGATGCTAAATCTGAATGCAAGATGATCGATCCAGAAAACATGGACGAGTTAGTAGAGTTACTTCACAACGAAGCGAAAGTTATTTAATCCCATTAGAATATGTCAACATTAGTATATATCAATAGTAACAATGGTCTTGCAAAAAGTGCTTTGGAAGCCGTTACATACGGAAAGAAATTAGGAGGTGACGTAACTGTAGTAACTTGTGGTTCTGCAGATGAGTCTACATTATCTCAATTAGGAGAATATGGAGCTTCGAAAGTAATGGTCGATCGATCGCTTACTTCAAATGATGCTCAACAAATTTCGAATGTAGTTGAAACAGCTGCTGATAGCGTTGGAGCAACAACAATCGTATTCTCTCACGACTTAACAGCAAAAGCAGTTGCACCGAGATTATCGGTAAGACTAAAAGCTGGATTGGTTAGTGGAGCAATTGCAATTCCTGAAGGAGACACTGTTAAAGTGAACGTTTTCTCTGGTAAAGCATTTGGAAACGTAAAAATTTCAGGAGACAAAAAAATTATATCGCTACTTCCAAATAGTATTCAACCTGAAGCAGGAGGTTCTGCTTGTGGCGTTGAGGAATTCAATGGAAATGCTGGCGAAGCAAAAATAAAAGTAATAGAAACGAAGAAGCCTGAGGGAGAAATTCCATTACCAGAAGCTGAATTAGTCGTATCCGCAGGAAGAGGTTTGAAAGGACCAGAAAACTGGGGAATGGTTGAAGATTTAGCAGCATCACTTGGAGCAGCGACAGCTTGTTCAAGACCAGTTGCAGACATCGGATGGAGACCTCATCACGAGCACGTTGGGCAAACGGGTGTAGCTATTCGACCAAACTTATATATTGCTGCTGGAATTTCAGGAGCTATTCAGCATTTAGCTGGAGTAAATGGTTCTAAAGTAATCGTTGTAATTAACACCGATGCTGAGGCGCCATTCTTCAAAGCAGCCGATTATGGTATCCTTGGAGATGCATTCGAGGTACTCCCTCGTTTGAATGAGGCAGTTAAAAAATTCAAAGCTTCTAACTAATTTAAGCTTAGAAGTATTATTTTTACGTCAATTGGGGAAGCCTAAATCGCTTCCCTTATTTTTTTTAGGACAACCCATCAAACGTTAAATGGAAAAAGTAAAGCTTGAAATCGTAGGACTTTCTTACAGCCAAACACAGTCTGGTGCTTATGCTCTGGTATTGTCAGAAGTTGAAGGAAACAGAAGACTTCCAATTATTATTGGTGGATTCGAGGCGCAAGCTATTGCTATTGAGTTGGAAAAAATGGCTCCCACTCGTCCACTTACACATGATTTATTCAAAAACTTTGCAACAACTTTCGGTATAGAAGTACAAGAAGTAATCATTTATAAACTTGTTGAGGGTATATTCTATTCAAAATTAATTTGTGTTCGCGAAGGTGAAACTGTAGAAATAGATGCAAGAACTTCTGATGCAATAGCAATTGGAGTTCGTTTTGACTGTGCTGTTTACACGTATGAAAGCATTCTTTCAAGTGCTGGAATCTTGTTGGATGAAACGTCAATGGATGACGACGAAATGGTTGTTGAAAATGTTGAAGAAGAAGTTGCGAAAGATACATTGGAAACGATTTCTAATGAGGAACTTCAAAATAGGTTAAATCAAGCAATTGATAATGAGGACTACGAACTTGCCTCAAAAATTAGAGACGAAATCAACAAGCGAGAAGCTTAAACTGAATAGACTTCAGGCCTGAATTGCCTTTGCTTGAGGAGTAACACATACTACGAATCAACCTTTCACTATGGGAATCAAATTCAGATTAACGGTACTAAATTTTCTAGAATTCTTTGCTTGGGGAGCGTGGCTCTTATCTGCAGGTTCATATATGTACGTTACCCTTGAATTCTCAGGAATCCAAATTGGAGCAGCGTATGCTACTATGGGGTTTGCCTCTCTTTTTATGCCAGCCCTGTTGGGAATTGTAGCTGACAAATGGATCAGCGCAGAGAAAATATTAGGTGCATCACATTTAATTTTGGCTGGACTATTAATCGCACTCGCGAATGCAACTGAATTCAGTTCATTCTATCCACTTATATTCCTTGTATCTATGTTTTTTATGCCGACGATTGGCTTGAATAGATCAATATCATTCGGTATTATTGAAACGCAGAAAATGGACATGGTTAAGGTCTTCCCCCCAATTAGAGTATGGGGAACGGTAGGATTTATACTTGCCGCTTGGTCTGTGGATTTCTTGGAATACGGAATTACACCAAATCAATTTTATGTTAGTGCAGGAGCTTCACTTATACTTGGCGTCTATGCTTTCACTTTGCCTAAGGTTGGAATTCAAAAATCATCTGAAAAGAAGACCGTCCTAGAGTCATTAGGACTGGACGCATTTGCACTCTTTAAAAAGAAAAAAATTGCCGTTTTCCTCATTTTTTCCATGCTACTCGGTTGTGTTTTACAAATTTCAAACATGTGGGGGGATGGCTTTTTACAAGACTTTGGAGGCAAATATCCAGAATCGTTCGTTGTAAAACATTCCTTGGTCTTTATATCCTTTTCAATGGTTTCAGAAGCACTCTTCATTCTTTCCATCCCGTTCTTTTTGAAAAAATTCGGGATCAAAAAAGTAATGCTATTGAGTATGTTAGCTTGGGTGCTTCGCTTTGCTTTCTTTGGAATTGGTGATCCTGGAAGCGGATTCATCTTTTTGACACTCTCGATGATTATTTATGGAATGGCCTTCGATTTTTTCAATATCTCAGGATCTATGTTCATGGCAAAAGAGTCTTCTCCATCGATTCGATCTAGCGCACAAGGCTTGTTCATGTTAATGACGAACGGTCTTGGGGCAATTATTGGAGCCTATGCAAGTGGATATATTGTAGACCTCTACACTGGAGATGACGGCATGAAAGATTGGTCGACGATTTGGTACATCTTTGCTATATATGCCTTAATTGTAACCGTTGCATTTGCTTTGATTTTCAAATACAAACATGATCCAAAGGAACTTAGCGACGTAGAACACTAATCGACTTTAATGGAATTGATCAATCAAATTTTTGATATTCAATCGAACGAAGATTTCGAAAAAATAGCACTAGAGGTATATTCATTCCAAAAGGAAAATTGTGCAGTTTATTCAGAGTATTTAACCGCGCTAAACAAACCAAAGCCGACCTCTGTTTCCGAAATTCCATTTTTGCCCATCTCTTTTTTCAAATCGCATAAAGTGGTTTGCGGAGATTCTAAAGAACAAGTTCTTTTTAAAAGCAGCGGAACAGGTGGTGAACGATCTCATCATTTCGTTTTGGACACTGAAATTTACAAAAGATCATTTACAGCAATTTACAACGATCAAATTGGAGACCCCAAAGATCAAGTAATATTGGCACTACTTCCGAATTATATGGAACAAGGCGAATCGAGTCTTGTGTATATGGTTGATGAATTAATCAAGCAAAGCGAATCAGAACTTTCTGGCTTCTTTTTGGAAAACCATTTGGACTTGATTTCGAACTATGAACAAGCAATTGCTTTAGGAAAGTCCGCTGTGATCTTCGGTGTTTCTTATGCTTTACTCGATCTTGCTGAATTAAATCCAAACCTGTCAAAGGCTACGGTAATTGAAACAGGAGGAATGAAAGGCAGACGCAAAGAACTTTCCAAGAAAGAAATGCATGACATTTTGAAAGAAGGCTTTAACTGTGAATCGATTTCTTCCGAATACGGAATGACTGAGTTGTTATCACAATCGTATAGCAACTCAGATGGAAAGTTTGATCAACCTGCTTGGATGAAAATCATAATTCGGGACATCAACGATCCCTTTTCTTATGTCAGAGAAGGAAAGTCAGGCGGAATAAATATCGTGGACCTAGCAAATTTGAATAGCTGCTCGTTTATCGCGACGCAAGACCTTGGGAAAATGACAAATAATCAATTCGAAATCCTGGGAAGGTTTGATAATTCGGATATTAGAGGTTGTAATTTATTAATGGAATAACTTTATGAAAGCGTTTCAATTCAGTTTAATATTGTTCAGTCTTTTTCTAATGGCTTCATGCTCTGACTCAGAAAGACAAGAGACTGATGAGGAGATTAAAGAAAAATTGAAGTACAATTTCCTTTGGGATTTCTCCGTTATTGACACTTTCAAATACAGCTATGAAATAACGAGTATCGAAAATGAAGCATTGACGAGAGGCGAGAAAAGTTATTCAATAAAAACTGAAATCATCGGTGATTTGATCGTTGATAGCCACGGAGATTATGAAGCCTCTATTTCAGTACAAAACGGCAGCAAGACGATATTCTCCCTCACAGATGAAGGTGATTGGTCTCCAGCAAAACCTCAAATCATTTCGAAGTCTGAAATTGGTAAATTAACGCAATACAGTAAATTTAACAATCCCCGTCTCGATGCTCTTTGGGACGCCTACCTCCCGTTGCCATTAGAAGAGATTAAAATCGGCGAAGAGTACAGCTTGATTATGACAATGCCTGTAAGTATAGAGGACAACAAATATGTAAGAGGGCAAAACACGCTCACGTTTATTGGATATGAAACGATACATAACCGGGAATGTGCTGTCCTTAAAGGTGAAATAAATGTTACTGAACAAGATTCGCTCGAGTTCGAGGGTAAATACATTCACTTTATGAAAGGAACCGGAACGTATTTCTTCGATACGAAAGATCACATCTTTGTGTCCGCATTTGTAGAAATCACTCTTGACAGAGTTGTAGACTCAGGTCTTAAGGACGATACCAAAGAAGATCTCTTTATGCATTCTCTACTTACAGAGACGTTTAGAATTGAACTTCTCGACTGAATACTAAACCTTCGTAAGGATTGATTAACTTTATCCAAGATTTAAAATGAGCACTCAAACAATATTAATTCTCGTAATCATAGGCCTCTGCGCAGGGGTTCTAAGCGGATTCGTTGGCGTTGGCGGCGGAGTCATCATAGTTCCTGCTTTGATTTACGTTTTAGGCATGTCGCAATTCGAAGCACAAGGAACAAGCCTTTTTGTGCTGCTTTTACCTGTTGGAATTTTAGCCGTCATGAATTACTCCAGGCAGGCGAGTATCAATTGGAAATTTGGACTGATCATCGCCTTGACTTTTGTCGTTGGTGGATTTGTAGGATCGAAAATCGCGCTTAAAATAAATCCCGCATACGTAAAGCTTATATTTGGAGTACTGATGGCTTATGTATCGGTTAGAATGATCATGTCAGGCATAAACACATTTTCAGATGAATCTTGAGATAAAAGAGAAAATAAAAGAATTATCGGCTGAACTTAAAGGAAAGGTTTTGGCGCACAGAGAACATCTGCATGCCAACCCTGAACTTTCGTACAAGGAGCATGAAACAATGAAATATGTTTCTGACGCATTGACTCAACTTGGGATTCCCCATGAAAAAGGGGTTGGTGATACAGGCGTACTTGCGATAATCAGAGGTGATCACCACACAACTGATCAAGCTTGTGTTGGATTAAGAGCCGATCTTGATGCGCTTCCAATTCAAGAAGAAAACGATATAGAATGTAAATCTACAGTTGATGGAGTAATGCACGCTTGCGGACACGATGTTCACACTTCGGTATTGCTAGGAACTGCTGAGATATTAAATAATTTACGAAACGAATTACCACATCCCGTTAAGCTTGTTTTCCAACCCGGAGAAGAAAAGAATCCTGGAGGTGCAACATTAATGATTCGAGACGGAGTATTGGAAAACCCTTCGGTCTTTAAAATGTTCGCTCTTCATGTTTTTCCAGACATGGAAGTTGGAAGAGTCGGATTTAAGGAAGGACTTTACATGGCTTCTTGTGATGAAATTCATGCAACTATTCACGGAGTTGGAGGCCATGGTGCGACGCCACATAAATGCATCGACCCCATTCTAATTGGAGCTGAAATTGTAACTTCATTGCAACAAATCGTAAGTCGAAAATGTGATCCTAAAACGCCATGTGTACTTTCATTTGGACATTTCGAAGCATTGGGTGCAACGAATATAATCCCTTCGAGCGCTCATTTAAAAGGAACGTTCCGAAACATGGATGAACCGTGGAGAGCCGAAGCTTTAGAGCTTATTCAACACAGTATGGAAAAAATCACCGAAGCATCTGGTGGACGGTTGGAATTGAATATTAGCAAAGGATATCCGTACTTGGAAAACGATCCTGAAACAACACGCGCAATGAAAGCAGTTGCTATTGACTTTCTTGGCGAGGACAAGGTTGATGATTTGCCCATTCGATTAACAGCAGAAGATTTCTCCTATTATTCACAAGAGATTCCCGTTTGTTTTTTCAGACTTGGAGTCCGCAATGAAGAGAAAGGAATTGTCTACGGAGTGCATCATCCGAAATTCAATATTGACAACGATTCACTCGAAATTGGGATGCAAATGATGTCATTGGCAGTTTTTTCTTAATTTCACCGTGTTGAGCAAACTACTTTACATATCAATCGCGGTATTACTGCTTGCATCCTGTTCTAGGGTTAAGAAATCTCAAAAGAGAATTCAAGGAACATGGGAGATCATTAGTTACCGCCAAACAGACGTCGCTGGATTCACAGAATTTTATGACGCAGTTGGTACAATCACTTTTGGTGAAGATACTGATAACACGTTCACTTATGTTGAGGATTACACTTACCAAGGAACTTCAGGCCCCGTAATTGTTCAGAGATCTGGGATTGGAACTTTCACCAATGACTTTGGAAAGGACCATCAATTGGACTTCGTTTTACCTGTTCCATTGATTTTAAGTAATTGTACGTTCCGATTGATTACCAAAGATGATCTAAAAATAGAACAGCTCGACAATCAATTCAGACATATGTTGGTCTTGAAAAATGACTAATTCGCCATTTCGCTCATAAATTTGATCCACATGAGACGTAATTCTTCTTCAGAATAATCTCCATCAAATTCATCATACGCTTCTTTTAAATCATCCGTTTCCGCTTCAGAGAAATAATCATAAATCTCTTCCTGATTGTCTTCATCAAGAATATCATCGATGTAATAGTTAATATTCACTCTAGTTCCGGAATGAACAATCGCTTCGATCTCATCAATCACTTCATCAACAGACTTTCCTTGCGCTCTACCGATATCTTCTAAAGGAAGTTTACGGTCAATATTTTGAATCATCTGAACCTTAAGCCCTGATTTATTCACAACTGACTTCACAACCATATCCTGTGCACGTTCAATATTGTTGTCATCAACGTGCTTTTGAATTAGTGCAGTAAATGGCGCACCATATCTAACGGCCTTACCGTTTCCAACACCTTGAATATTTGTCAACTCTTCAATCGTAATAGGGTACTGCCAACACATATCCTTTAGTGATGGTTCCTGGAAAATAACAAACGGAGGAATTCCTTTCCGCTTGGAAAGACTTTTACGCAAATCCAACAATTGATCGAAAAGAACCTCGTCGAATGCAGCGCCCTTACCTCCTGACGCAATATCATCCTCCTCGTCAACAACCAAGTAATCACGTTCTTGAATCAACATGAACGGCTTTGGGTTCTTCATGAACTCACGTCCTTGTGGAGAGATCTTCAAAACGCCATACGTCTCAATATCTTTTATCAAGAATCCAGTAACAACAGTTTGACGTATTACAGCATTCCAAAAATGCTCATCCTTATCCTTACCAATTCCAAAAAGTTCATTCGTATCGTGCTTATAAGCAGAAATATCATTGTTGTTCGTTCCCGCCAAAAATGCACAATAGTGTTTTGATTTCTGAGTTTCTTTCAGGGCCTCAACTGAACGAAGAAGGTTCAATACGTATTCGCCACCTTCATGCTTGTCTTTTGGATATTTACAATTATCACATTTTTCGTTGCAATTCGACTCGTCGTATTCTTCCCCAAAGTAATGAAGAATCATTTTTCTACGGCAAACGGACGTTTCTGAATACGAAGCAATTTCATTTAACAACTGGCGTCCAATTTCTTGTTCGGCAACTGGTTTTCCTTGAAGGAATTTCTCAAGTTTTTCAACGTCTTTATAACGATAAAACGAGATACATTCTCCTTCTCCTCCATCACGTCCAGCACGACCAGTCTCCTGATAATAACTCTCCAATGATTTTGGAATATCATGATGAATAACAAAACGAACATCGGGTTTATCGATCCCCATTCCAAATGCAATCGTTGCAACGATAACATCTACATCTTCCATTAAGAACATGTCCTGATGCCTTGCTCTAGTTCCAGCATCCAAACCTGCGTGATACGGAAGCGCATTGATTCCATTCACTTGCAAAAGCTCCGCTATTTCCTCCACTTTCTTCCTGCTAAGGCAATAGATAATTCCGCTTTTACCAGCTTTCGTTCTAATGTATTTTATGATTTGCTTTTCAACCTCCTTTTTAGGGAAGATTTGATAATATAAATTATCTCTATTAAATGACGACTTGAATACTTTCGCATCTGTCATGTTCAAGTTCTTTTGAATATCCCCCTGAACTTTAGGTGTCGCAGTTGCTGTCAATGCAATAATAGCCACATCAGATATTTTCTCAAAAATCTCTCTCAACCTCCTGTACTCCGGCCTGAAATCATGTCCCCATTCGGAGATACAGTGCGCTTCATCAATTGCAAAGAATGAAATTTTTACGCTTCTAAGAAATTCAATATTCTCTGCTTTAATTAAGGATTCGGGAGCAACATACAACAACTTCGTTTTACCGTCCGTGATATCTTGCTTTACGCGTGTGATATCGGTTTTTGACAAAGAGGAATTTAAAAAGTGAGCCACAGAATCGTCACTACTGACATGGCGAATTGCATCCACTTGATTTTTCATCAAAGCGATCAGAGGAGAAACTATAATTGCCGTTCCTTCAGACATAATCGCTGGAAGCTGGTAACACATTGATTTACCTCCACCTGTTGGCATAATCACAAACGTGTTATTGCCGGCTAAAACATTATGAATGATTGCTTCTTGATCTCCTTTGAAGCTATCAAAACCAAAAAATGATTTTAAGGCCTTTTTTATATCCATCTGCGTATTAAGGTTTGTAGTTATTT
>JAWUWJ010000014.1:0-11310 GCA_034111925.1 Crocinitomicaceae bacterium | reverse complement strand
TTTCACGCCTACAATTCTCGTTCTTATACCCAAGAATTCCGTTCTTATGACATCCTTCGCGAAAACTGGCTATTAATTCCTCAACTTCGAGTTGTCTATTGACATGGCTATACAACCAGAGAAAAAACAAGGGAATGTGTTTTTGAGAGATCACTTATTTAGTATAAATACTTCGATAACAATCTCGCTTACAGTCAAAGCTCATCGCTTTTTGTATCTTAGAAAAACGACCTTGTAAACCCTCACGTTGCGTAGCTGCGAAACCAAATAAACAATTAAAACCAAAGACATGAAAGATCAAAAAAATCCCCCATTTAGAATTTATCCGTCGATTGGGATAGCTCGTATGGGAAACGGACCTGCAAATAAGGACGAAGTCGTTTTCAGTCCAGAAGTGCCATGGAAAAACTTATTCGATACAGGCCTAAAGCCTTATACAGAATATGGAGCTATGAAAAAACAAGCGCAGCGGTTCTACATTTACAAATGCGATAAGGATGGAAATCCAACAGAAAAAATTCACCCGAACGATTATAAAATTGAATGGTCTGTTGAAGTAGCGAATAAAAAACCATTCTGGTACGACTTCAACAACAGCTTGGACCTCTCGGTTGATTTGGACAAGCACAGTAAGGGCAAAGAGAACAATAAGAACTTAAGCAAAGCCTTTTACGAAGATCGTATTGCGCCTGGTATGAGTGCCAGTTCTCGGAATCCAAACATTCCTAGTGAGGGCATGAAAGGAGAAGGTCTTCCAAACTCAAGAGAGGAACTAGTAAACGGTCCAAATTACTCATCTGTTTCCCTTGCGAATGAAAAAATGAAAATTGGAGGCATGTTCCCGTTCCCTCGCAATGCTGAAAACAATAGTAAGATTGCATCGAAAATGAATACAGTGCCAAAAGACGTAAGTCTTGGTACAATTGAATACGACAAAGACGCTGTGCTACCAGAGCACGAAGGATCGCTTATCTTTTACAGTGGAGATGGTGTTTCAGCTTCTTTGAATCCATCTGATCTTAACACCGATTTTGCAGACAATTCGAACTGGTATGACGACATCTGTGATGGACGTGTTACAGCAAAAATCACACATTTAAAAACGGGTGACGTATTTAATTTAGATGGTCCTGAAGCAGCAGCATGGATTGCAACGGCACCGCCAGATTATGCACCGCAGATCAATCCGATCTCATCTTTGTTTGATTTAGTTACAGGAGCTGATCCTGATAAATTGAAAACGGATGAAGCGTCTTGTTTAAGTATGGTACTTCCTTTGTTTTTCAAATTCTACCAAATGCAATGGGTAAACCTGGGCGATTTCCTTGCTCCTTCTTTTAAGGAAACAATTGACAAATTAACCGCTGATGGAAATTTCGATTTCCTATATACACCAGGTGAAGATAGCCAGGCTAAACGTGAAGCAATTTTTAAATTATTCAGAAATCCAAGATACGATTACATCAACGAGCCTATTATCCCAAGTAAAGACATGACAGATTTTAATGCTTTGGGTGTCGGTTCAACTGATCTTCAGCTTCCGTATTATGTTGGTGATGGAATTAACTTTCCTGGAAGTCCAGCACAATGGTTTGCCATTCCACCGATGCTTTACGATCAACTAAAACAATGGAGCGAAGGTAACTTTACTACACCATCAAACTTACCATCTTCGATTGAGAACAGTCCGAACACAAATCCTATGATTGCATTGGGCGAGTATTATCGAAGTCAATTTGTGAGTGCATCTGATGATCCTGCTAAAGCTCCACTTCTCATGACGCGTGCAGTTTTAGAAACACTATACGGTGGAGGATTCCATCCTGGTGTAGAGTTAACTTGGCCAATGCGTCACAATCAAATGTATTCTGAAAACACATTGAAATTCAATTCTGTTAATGATAACAAAGAAGAGAAATATGATCTTTTCGGCTTAAGAGAAGTTCGAGTTAATTCGGTATCTGGAAAGGAACAGGATGAAGTTTTCTTTAAAGATTATGGCTTTCTTATGACACCAGAAGATGTAAGAATGTCAATGGACAAGAACAATGCTGAAAACTGGTTGTGGAAAATCACACCTGGAGATCTTACGAAATGGATGGGGATTCCATGGCAATCGGATGCAGGAAGCTGTCAAGCTGTATGGACGGATAGCCAATACCCTGTGCCAGCGTGGTGGGCAGCGAATCTTCCAATAGATGTGCTTACAAATGACAGTTATGAGCAAATTAAAGATAAATCAAGGAATAAGCCATTGCCTGATACAAAACGAAACTTGTATGCAAATCGTCTGCCATGGTTACACACCACAGATACAGGATACGTAGGATACCATGCAGAAGGCGGGTATTTGAATGGGCTAATCAATATGGTTTACAAATGGGATCAAATTGGGATGGTTTCTGCTCGATCTTTGAACGTAGAAGGCTATCCTACTACTGTTTACGTGTCTATGGATGCGAAAGATGCAGTAACAGCTTCAAGGCTTCCGCTTTATCAATTGTACAATGGTAAGGAGCACTTTTACACGGATACAGCAAATGAAAGAGATAGCGCCGAAGAACTCGGTTATGAGTTGCAAGAAACTGCTTGCCGTGTTTACTTTTCTCAAATAAAGGGAAGTGTGCCATTCTATAGACTCTACAACGGTGCGGATCACTTATATACTGCCAATGTAGCTGAAAGAGATCAAGCCGAAAAAGGCGGTTATACTTTGGAAGGTGTTACTGGTTTTGTTGAAACAACTCAGGTAACCCACACCGTACCATTTTATCGACTGTACAATGGTGTAGATCACTATTACACTACTTCGTTAGCGGATAGAAACAGAAAAATGAAAGAAGGTTATAAGGATGAAGGAATTGCTTGCTATGTATTTAAAAAGTAAATCCGCTTATCTAATTTCGTTCCCCTAATGAACAAAGCAAATATAAATACCGATGTAATTATTGTTGGCAGTGGAATTTCTGGGATGATTCTTTCAAATCGTTTAAAAGAAAAGAAAGTTGATCATGTGGTATTGGATCGAGTGGCACTAAGAAAAAACCTCGAGATCCCAGAAACGATACCGCCATCTACATTGGTACTATTAGAATCATTGAACTTACTGGAGCTTTTTAAAAAGAGCTCCAGTAAGACCTTTGGTTATGATTCCGTTTGGAATTCTGACACGGTTACAACCGACAACTTCTTTGACCACAACCCGTATAAGTATGGCTTGAAGTTGAACAAGAAAGAACTGCTCAATGATCTTAGAGAATTGGTGATTGACAATGTCGTACCGTTCAACAATCTAATTGAAATAGATCGATCGGATGAAAACGTTAATGTTAAGATTGAATCAAATAACGACGTTCAAACGATAACCGGTCGGGTTATAGTTGATGCAACGGGTAGAAATAGAGCCGTTCTAAAGCACCTTGGAGTTGCAAGTGACGCATTCGATGAGCAAATAGCGTTGAGCTGTCACCTCCCCTATTTCAAACATCCCAAATTGATCCATCGCGTATTTGTAGAAACATTTGAGAATGGATGGGGTATTGTTTCTTACTTGAATGAACAGACCAATGGAATGACCCTTTACACACAAAAAGGAAGCCCAATTCTCCCTCAACTAAAAGAGTATAAAAACTGGAAAGAATTGCTTTCGAATACCAAATTTTTAAAAGATTTTCTCAGTGATGACCCTGATCGTAAAGTAGTTGGTGGAAATGCCAATTCATCAAGAGCTTCGCAAATTACAGGTTCCAATTGGTTGGCTATAGGAGATGCAGCAATCGCTTTTGACCCCTTGTCATCCCATGGAATTTCAAACGCGATCTATTGTGCAAACGCTGCGTCCAATGCAATTGAATCACATATTACAAAAGATGCAATTGCACCGTTTCAAGATTATGACGACACACTTAGCCAAATATTCAATGAATATTTAAAGCAAAAGTCGAAATTATACGAGGCCCAATAAGGATACGGATCTATTCAAGCATTCACAAAGCGCACAATAAGTCATTTCAACTGTCGTTCTCCGACGTATGAAAACTCTAGTTTTAATCAGCATACTATTTTCTATCTCCTTTAGCGGTCAAAGTCAACAACGCCCAGTTTTGATTTTTGATTTAACGAACGGAACCGTTGATTCAATAACTGGGATTGCCGTGAATACAGCGCTAACAAAAGATAAAAGCGCATTTTTTCAAGGAACAGCAACAAATGGTTTCGCTCCTCTTGACATGCAAACGCCAACATCCAATGTCTTTCCTACCTCTTCTTTCACTATGGTCAGCCCAACGAGTAATGATTACTCGTTGGATCAATTTCCTGTAAGTACGAGCGTGCTTCTTTCACGTATTGAAGATGGGGTGGATCAATCCATTTGTTCTGGATCAATGATTAGTGAAAGACATGTCTTATCAGCAGCGCATTGTGTCGCCTCAATTTTCCCCACACTAGACAGCCTTGTTGTTGATTCAATGCGGGTTTCAGCGGCATTCAACAATGGACAAGCGCACCCTGTTTATGGAACGAGTTTGGTCAATAAAATTTACATTTTTCGCGACTGGGACATGTCAGGTGATGATATTGCTATACTCGAATTACAGCAACCTCTTGGCATTCAAACCGGTTGGTTGAGCGTTGGCTTCAACCAAGACGAGGCGGAACTAGTCAGCCAGCACTATTATAAATTTAGCTATCCTTATGATTCTTCGAGTGGGTTTAATGGAGACACTCTTTACACCAACTTTGGAAGCATAAGCTTTGCTACAGGTGACTTCATCGGTATTGATGGTGCATCAGGATTTACTGGACAAAGCGGTAGCTCAATAATCCAAACGGACAACGGAATCGACTATACCTCGTATGGAACGTTGACGTGGTCGTCCCAACTTAAACACGCCTTTTTTAACAATTGGCATTACTATTCCATTTTGGATATAATTAAGGACGATCTTACTGCATCCGCTCAAGAATTAGATCAAAATGAAGGAGGAATCTATCCAAACCCGACAAATGGTTCTTTGCATATTAGTACCTCGAAACCACTGGAAACAATTGAAATAAGATCGATGGCAGGTCAATTAATTCGCACGTTTGAGTCTGCAGATTCTATTGATCTATCTGAGCTCCAATCGGGAAACTATTTGGTGGTATTTAATCTTGATAACGGCCAACGCATGACGAAAAAATTGGTGAAGCAATAAAGCTGGCTTGTCTTAAGTAAATTCACCCGACAGCGATAGGATGCTCTTGCGCTTTTAAAAACAAAATCACCTCACTATTAAACTCTGCTGGTTGCTCGACATTCACAACATGTCCGCAATTTTTTATAACGTGCAATTGCGCACTTAAATGTCCTGTAATAATTTTCTTGATGGAAGGTAAAAACAAATGGTCCTGCTCCCCCATTATATAAAGTGTAGGAATTTTCAGGTCGTTCAATCTAAAAAGTCGCAATATCGGTTTTAGCTGTGCGGTCAATTTGTACCATCTCATAAATTCTTTTTGGTAGAGCTTTTTCGCCTCTTTCACAAACAACAAACGCGATTCTTTGTGGTTCTTCTTTGGCATAATAATAAAGGCAAACAGCTTGTACAAAACGATATAAGGCACAACAGATTTAAAAAAGTTACCAAATCCCATCAGTAACTTTGACCGCGTATTTAGTTTTAGAATAGCTCCTGCCATAACCATACTCTCAACGAGTTCAGGATTTCTCTCCGCCAAATCTCGTATTAAAATTGTCCCCAAAGAGATCCCAATAAAGTGAGATTTTTCAATTTCAAGATGCGCCAAAACCTCAACAATGTCATTTGAGATTACTTCAAAGGTATATTCTTGTTTGTTGTTTTCTTTAAAAGCAGACTTGCTATTTCCGTGTCCTCTAAGATCGATCAATAAAATATTAAACTCACTCTTAAACGCCCTGATTTGGTTGAACCAGATGGAACTACTTCCTCCAGCGCCATGAACAAATGTCACCCACTTTTCAGCATTTTCATTTCGATAAACCGAGTAACTTAACATAGTCGACAAACATAGTTCATCTCAAAGGTATAGCACGTTAAACAAAATGAAGTTTGCATGAAAAATGTGAAGGTTTCTGCTCCGAATTTCGCCTCAAGAAACTACTTAAGCTTCAATACTTGCCCTTTTCCTAAAAAATGGCTTGAACTAATTGGCTTTCGTCTTCTTACCAAGAATGTACCTCGCTCCTACCAAGAAGGAATTTGCGGAAACATTCGCGTAGAAATTATGTCCGGTTAGATTTGTGCTCGTATTGTGGCTTATTTCATAATTCAACACTCCTACACTGGTATAGAGCATCCACCTCTTATTGATGAAGTACGTCAAACCAGGCGCTATATTAAGGCTTGCTGAGAAACTACTTGATTCGTCTTCTAAGAAATTACCAGACGATTCGGTTTCTGATACTGAATTTATAAATGCAGGTGCAATGGAAGCTCCTAAGGTAAAATACAATCGATCAACAAGAGGGAAAAAACGTGTGGCTCCAAATCGAATAGAGAACAGATTGCTTGTCTGACTGAAAAAATAGTCAGAATTGTATTGATTCGTACGGTTTTGATATGAATAGCCAAGTCCAACCTCCAGCAGGTACTTTTTAGAAACAAACTTCCCAAAATTTGGAGTGATCGATGCACTTGTTCTTTCTCTGTTGATCACCTCACCTGGCGTTTTACTGAAACTAAAACCGACACCTCCACCGAGAACATACGACCCTTCAGTAAGTTGAGAAAAAGAATTACAACTGATAAATACTGTGAAGATTAAACCTGTAAATATGGATTTCATAAACTATTTTTTCTTTGCTTAACGCGATTAATTCGAATTTATTCTTGGCTTTTTTTTCCTGTAGAAATGATCCTCAATGGCTTCATCTCTTTTTCTTAACTTTAAAACCAATCTGCGATAAACCTACTAATACTAGGTGACTCCAAACCACTAATAACCGTTAATAAAAGACAAAATGTATGTATAAATTAATCATTCTTTTAGCGCTATTCTCATTTCAGGTGCAAGCACAACCCGAACCTCAAGTCTCTTTGGAGTTTGACAAACGTTTTGTAGAGTGTGAGGATCAGTGGGTTGTATTTAGTATGAGTGAGGACAGCACTTTTACTTATGGATTTATCTACATAGATTCAGAAGCAGGTCTAACTTTTAACCGCGAAGGATTGTTTAAAATCACGGCCAATGGTGCCATAGAAATCGAGAAATTAAGTGGAACCAGTATCAAAGCGCGACTTGAACCGAATGATGTCCAAGTGGCTATAGTGTCAGAGTCTTTATTTGAAGAATTAGAGATTCAAAAAACACCAAGCTGGTTAAAAAATCACAAGACTGATGAGAATACTGCCGCACGACAATACAAATGGGGTTTTATGTACAATGGATGGGGTGAATGTAAAAGAGCGCTTCCGTTTTTAATGAAGGCCAAAGAACTTGATCCAGAATTTAAAAATGTAGCTGTCGAAATTGCCTTTTCATACAACTGTTTAAAAGATTACGACAAAGCGATAGAAGTTTTAGAATCTGAGCTGAAATTGAATCCTACAGATGCTTATGTGATTAAAGAATACATATACAGCGTTTGTAAAACGGATGCTATAGAAAAGGCCGTAAATCAATACAACATCTCCGTTAAAACTATTGATGATGACATTTATTCTGCAGAGAACTGTTTCAACATAATGCAGTATTACTATTCAAAAAGAGACAAGAAGAACTTTAAATTCTGGCACAAAGAATTGAAAAAATGGCCGAACAAGAACAAACAGATCGATGTTTATTCTGAAAAAATGAAACAGCAATTAAAATAGTAAACGCGGTTCAAGTTTGCACCTAAACCTCTTTTGATTTTATCCGTTTTCAGATGTAACGTAATCGTAAATTAACTGTCAAAAGGTATTATCTCGAACACCACCATTTATATTTTTGTTGATTCAATTTTACCCGATCGATGAATGATGATTTCACTTGAATACTGTTGAATAATTTCTACTTTCTTATTCTCATAATCCGTTTCAGTTTCTTCAAAATTGTATAAATAAGTAGAGTCGTTTAAAAAGTGACCATACCCAGTAGAATAATACTCAGCGTCACCTCCAGCAGCGGCTAAAACTACTTCATCTATTTTTTCACCTTCCAAATTGAAGGATAAATATTTTATTTCATCCACCCAAGCTCCATTCATTTGACAAATGGTGATTCCTATGTGATGGCGCTTTTCTTGTATCGAGTATAAATAGCCCGTGCCTTCATGAATGTTATTGATCCATTCTTCAGGACTACTATCTGGTTCAATTTGTCGATGCAGAAGTCCTATTATTGGCGTTGCTCTAGCATTTGCCGTATCCGATAATGTGTGTGGTGATTCATTTATAAAATGATCAATACTGCCCTTATTGAAAGATTGAATTTTTGTTTTGTAGAAAAAATCGTCCTCCCAAGTTTTTAGATTGAACAACAGTGCTGGAATTTCTTGCGGGCTAGATACGCTATCATTAGCTATTTCAGCCACAACGATGTCTTTTGATTCCTCTTTTGATATCTGTTTTTCTGGGACAACAGGACTATTGGGTTTGTCTTGAGAGCATGCAAACATCCCATAGAATATAAGGATTCCGAATATCCGGGTCATGATAATTAATGTTGGTGAGGTTCAAGGCTGCACATGGTGAAGTTCAAGAACTAAAACAATTATCAAAGTTAAATTGTTTTTTGACCTAGAAGTATTTGTCGAACTAATTTCGGATCGTATTCAAAAAATTTAAGTCCGAGTCTATCGCTTAATTTTGATGCAACTTCCATCGCTTCATTCTTAGAATCGAACTTAGTAATTACACGTTTGCCTTTTAAACGTTCCCCAAATAATGTAACTGTTATGTAGCTATGGGAAATAGTGGTTGAGTTAGCCAAATTCGCATAAGCTGTTTGAGATTCAATCAGAGGCATCGTGGTTACATATTTATATTTATTTAGAGGATATTTCTTACCAATTTTAATAAATCCAAAAAACAAGCTATAATCGTGAATAAAATTCTCAACAGAATCAATAATCACGATGTTCCGGTTCGTAATGCCACCCATCGATATAAGCAGTAAAATCCCTCCGAATAGAAACCAGCTTGTCACAATAAGAGCGATAGAACCGACCAACATTATGTAACAAATCATCTTAAAATTAGCGGGGAAATTATTCCCATTATTGTATTTCAATGTAGCTGGTGAGTCAAGGGTTTCCATATATTCATTCTAGTTTTTACGATCGATGCTAACTCATGAAATCTTCAACGACAATTTTTATCCTCAAATAAAAAAGCAGTTTAGCTTTTGTCCACAAATCGCTTTAGCCTTGCAAAGTTATTAATAAACTGATGAAAGAGTGAAGCAGTCTTTTATTCAATTACATGAACAACAATCGTGAATTCATTTTTCACTTCTCCCCGAAATATTTCCTGAATTGTAATGGTCGTCTTCCCCACTTTTATGCCTTCAAAAATGAAAGAATTGGTTGCAGCATCGCCTCCAGTCATTCCCTCTACCTGTTCTTTTTTGAATTTAAATTTGGTATCGATTAACTCTAGAGCGCCAGTGTCATCATGAGAAACATCAATTGCCTTTCCAACTGAACCATGCACACTGGCCGTATAGACTAGTATTTGTCCAAGTCGAATAGTCTCTTTGCCTTTAAATGGAATGAGCCGCACAGTATCCAGAACTACCTTAGGCTGTTCGTCAATCACCGTCTCTACTTCTTTTGTGCCCTTTTCTCTAACGATAATTTCAACTTCGTACTTTTCTTGTAGTTTTCCTCTAAAGTTTTCTTCAATTACCACGATGCACTTCCCAGCTTTGAGTGCTTCAAAAATGAATGTTCGAGTGGCAGCATCCCCTCCTGGCATTTTCGCTTTTTTCCGATCGTCGTAAGCGAAGTGAGTATCGTTTAATTTAAGGACAGCATCGTTTCCAGACCAAGCTTCCACTTGTGTCCCGACTGATCCGTGCACACTCGCGCTATAATAGAGTTTCTGTCCAACCTCAACGTCGATAGAAGCATAAAATGGAATTATTTGCTTCATTCCCTTTTCAGGTTTAAATGCCTTTGATTGCGCAAAAGCGGAACCTGATAAACCAATAACAAAGATGAGGGTAAGTGAATTGAATAGTTTCATAATGCGAATTTTCAAAGTGTAATGCAGATATCAGACCAAAATAAATTCTCTCAATAATCCGACAGATGAATTGTCTTTTCACCTTCAGTTTTCGCTTCACTTGAACAGAAGGAAATCTGTAAACATAAGCTTCAAAAATTTATTCTGGGTTGGAGCTCTCACCCCAACCCTCGAATAAAAAATTTATCTAATTAAAAACACTCTCTAAACAACTGGTGCCCAAGGCCCGATTGTAAGTGTAACATCCTGTCCCGACCCAACGCTAGCAGCTGGTTTCGATGGAACATTGTTTGCAACCGTCCAATTTTTGCTCACATTCGGGCTCTCGTCAAGACTAAAACCGTAGGCCATTCCAAAACTTCCCGCTGCATTCTTACCAAAGACAGTATTCGTGTAATCGCCATCTGTAATTGTTCCATTGTGAAAGAATTTAGCATAAGCATCATAAACGCTTGCTGCTCCGTCGTACGCATTTTTGTGATTTGTATACCAATTCGAAATTTTCACCCATGCATCAGAAGAATAGTCTACTGTAACAATAGTTCCAGGAGGCACAACACCATCTAGTAATACTCCACGAGACATAGCCTCATAAAATGCTGCTTCAATTTGGTTGAATGTTTTATAAGCGTTCAGGTTTTCGTTCGGGTTCAAACCGCGAACGGCCTGGATGAATCCTTGATTCAAAGCAGTAAAATCCGAAGCAGGAATAACAATCTTGATTCCGTCCGGCTCTTCATCAGTTGATGGACCCGTAAGTGTATATTGTGTCCCGTCAGAAGACCCCCAGTAGGTGCCGACAACAGCAGCATTCAAAAAGAAATTAAGTTGATTTCCCTCTTTAAAGAACGATTCAATTGTTTTATCCCAATATCCAAACAACCCTTCTTCATTTGAATTTATTGCCAACCAATCTTTCGGTGCAACAATTGCTGAAAACTGACCTGCAATTACATCAGGATATTCAGGTCCTGTAGGGCTTGTGTACAATAATTTTTTATAGCCTGCATTACCTAGTGGATCGCTATCCATGAATGAAGTAAACGCCGTACCAATCTGCGATCTTTTAAACGTTGTATCCGTTCCATAAGTCAACGAATCTCCTGAGACTTGGAAC
>JAWUWJ010000013.1:0-38563 GCA_034111925.1 Crocinitomicaceae bacterium | reverse complement strand
CCCTCATTGACAATAACCTCATCACAATCATTCAAAATTTCGAAGATCATTCCTTTAACTTTCTTTTTTAATAATTTCTTGCTTGCCATAACTTTATTATAAGTTCAATTTTAGCCAAAGATAAATATTAATTTCAATTCTGAGAATTTGCATTGCTGGTTTTGGTCTTCTTTACAAAGGCCGGATGCGGTTCGCCTTCAGGAACACTGATGTAAAGTTTTCGAAGACGTTCTGCCCAAGCGTTCGTTTGTTTCCTGAAACTGACTCTAAACCAGATGAAGATGGCCAGTCCAACGGCAAAGCTTATTCCTATCCATGAATGATCTACCACGATTTTATAATGGAATCCATTCATAATATCAGGAGAAATTGAATCGATGAAATTGTAAATTTTCACGGAAACCTCATCTGATCGATGACTAAGACCACCAATCGAAGTGTCTTTCCAATAAAAAATAAAGAAAACTGTTGTCAAAACGATTTCTAAGAAAATACCATATAACCATTTCTGCCAGAAAATTCGATGACGAATTTGTTTGTGGAACAAGTCCCAGTCTTCTCCATAAACAACAGGACTATCCGTGACCACCTTCTTTTGATCTACCATCTCAACCACCTTGAATTCCTTTGGTAAAAGTTTGGGGGCATAATTTGCACTTCGAAGCCTCATTCTCTCCACGGCACTAATATGGATATTCACTGGAGCGCTAGCATGTCTGCACAAAACGGCCAAAAACCGAGGATGGTAAGAATAAAACGAAGCTGCCCCAAGTCGGGAATCATACATTCTTCCTGACACATCGGCATCGCCTTTGGCATCTTCTCGTACCCTATCTCTTAGAACCAACTCCGGTGCATTTTCAAGCATCCAATCGTAACTCACATTTGCAAGTTCCTGTCGCTCATAACCCCCACCAACGTTCGAGTGCATCCCTGCAAACCAAACTTGATCAATATCCGTCCTTTTCTCAGGGTCTTCAATCTCATTATTGGCTTTCTCGTCCCAAACTTTCGGCCAAAAAATAGTCCGTTCATCATCAATTGACAACGCGTGTCTTGCGGTTATAACATTGGGCGTGATTTCATAGTTGTAAAACTTATATGGAGAGATTTTATCCGATGTCCAACTAATGAAGCGGAGAACTTGGTGAATTACACGAAGCCCAAAACCAACTTTATCTACTTGTTCTGGAAAACCAAGCGCAGAAACAGTATCCCAAACTCCAATAAATTTAACTTTAGGAAGTTCGTGGGTCCGTTCTAACTTCATTTTTTCTTCATTCCGCTTCGTTGGCCTGCGGTAATAATTGAAGGCTGTTTCCACCTTTTCTTTTAAGTGGGAATTTCCAATTCCACGGCCATCAACTAGACCACTGTGAGCCATAAAGCCGTTAAAGGCACGAACAGTAGCTGCTCCGCGTGAAAAACCAAAAATGTAAATAGCATCTCCTTCATCATAATTTCGCGCTAGAAACTCATAGAGATCCTTCACATTGGTTTCAAATCCAAAACCGAAAGCGCCTCCAATTCCCCGTAGGTATTTATTCGTGCTTGTCCCTACCCCGTTGTCATAAAACGTGATTTGTTTTTTCTTAGGGTTATGTAAGTCAATCGCGTGATAAAGCTTGTAAACGTTACTCGAAGGCGTATATCCTCCCTTATTCCCTGTGCCATCGGCAAATAGAATTATATTCTTACTCATTGAATGTGGTTTTAACGGTTTTCAGACGTATTGACTGAAGGTTTAATACTAACCAAAATGATTTGAAATCGACTTAAAACGGTTGATTATCTGATATAAATACGGGGAGATTACGCACATGTACGCACTTTTTAATTATAAATTGATAAGTATGAGTTAGGAGTTATTTACGTTGAGATTATATGCAGAGCCGAATACTAAGCTTGTCGAAGTGAAGTATGTCGAAGTGTGACTTATGTTTAGAGAATTATCAATTGATAATCATTAATTGACAATTGATAAGTGTATTTATGCAATGAGCACACCTTTGATTAGCAATAAAACATAGATTTGCCGCCATGAAAATAGATCCAATCATAGTAATTGATATCCTGGGAACATTCGTCTTTGCAATATCGGGTGTTATGGCCGCTGTCGAACGAAGGTTTGATTTGTTTGGGACAATTATCCTAGCCTTTGTAACGGCCATTGGTGGTAGTACTTTGCGCGATGTAATGATTGGTCAAACTCCAGTTGGTTGGATGAAAAGTGACATTCATGTTTGGGTAATCCTCCTTGCGCTTCCAATTTCCTATTTCTTCCTAAAACAGTTGCAGCGTATGCGTAAAACCTTCCTGCTTTTCGATACGATTGGAATTGGACTATTTACAATCCTGGGTCTTGAAACTGCCTTAGACGCGGGGCTCTCACCTGTGATTGCAATTATGATGGGAGTTGTCTCTGCCGTTTTTGGAGGTGTGATTAGAGATGTTCTTTCCAATCAAGTTCCATTGATTTTTCGAAAAGAGATTTATGCGTTCGCTTGTCTTGCGGGAGCCTTGGCATATATGGGATTGGATTATTTGAGCATTTGGTCAGAACTCAAACTTGTTCTTTCAATTTTGACTGTGATTGCGATTCGCTTGCTTTCTATTTATTTTAAATGGTCGATTGGTTTTGTTCCGAGAAGGTAGTGAAGGGGGGTAGAAATTAGGAGTTTAAAAGAAAAAAGGCCATCTCGAAGAATCGAAACGGCCTTTTATATCATAAACTCAAACGCTAATTACTCAGCAGCTGGAGCATCTGTTTTTTCTGGTTTTGGCATAAGAACCTTTCTCGAAAGTTTCCACTTACGTGTTTTAGGATCTCTACTAACCACTTTGAATTTCACAACATCACCTTCTTTACAAACGTCTTCCATTTTGGTAACACGCTCGTGAGAGAATTCAGAAATGTGAATCAATCCATCTGTTCCAGGAAGAATCTCAACGAACACACCGTATGCTTGTAAAGATTTGATTTTCCCTTCGTATTCTGCACCTTCCTCAACCATTGGAGGGAATGCAATCAACTTGATAGACTTAACCGCAGCAGCCATATCGTCTGCATTGTTCGACATGATTTGAACTTTACCTTCTCCGCTTTCAAGCTCTTCGATAGTAATGTTCGTATTCGTGTCTTTTTGCATTTGTTGAATAATCTTTCCACCAGGTCCGATAATCGCACCAATCATATCATTCGGTACTACGAATGCTTCGATACGTGGAGTCTGAGGTTTCAATTCTTCATTTGGCTTAGCGATAGTTTCAATGATCTTATCTAAGATATGTAAACGACCTGCTTTTGCTTGCATTAATGCTTTTGTCAAAACTTCGTAAGGAAGACCGTCTACCTTGATATCCATTTGACAAGCAGTAATTCCTGCCGCAGTTCCTGTAATTTTGAAATCCATATCTCCCAAGTGATCTTCATCACCTAAGATATCAGACAATACTGCAAACTTATCTCCTTCAGCAACTAATCCCATCGCGATTCCAGAAACTGGAGCCTTGATTTGAATACCACCATCCATCAATGCAAGTGTACCTGCACAAACTGTAGCCATTGAAGAAGAACCGTTAGATTCTAAAATCTCTGACACCAAACGGATTGTATAAGAGTTATCTTTTGGAAGAACGGGTTTCAAAGCTCTAAGAGCCAAGTTACCGTGTCCAACCTCACGACGAGAAGTACCTCTCAGCATTCTTGCCTCTCCTGTTGAAAATGGAGGGAAGTTGTAGTGCAACATGAAAGGAACAGTACCAGTGAAGGTAACGTCATCAATTCTTTGCTCATCCATCTTTCCACCTAAAGTAAGTGTAGTCAAAGATTGAGTTTCACCACGCGTAAACACAGCAGAACCGTGCGCTCTTGGTAAATAATCAACTTCTGCCCAGATTGGACGAATCTCGTCAAACTTACGACCATCCAAACGGATGTTATCGTTCAACATAGTATCTCTAACTGCTTTCTTCATTGCAGCCTTGTAGTATACTGAGATGTATTTTCCTTCTAATGCTAATTCCTCTTCAGAAAGTGAAGCAATATATTCTTCTTTAACAGCTCCGAACAATTCAGCTCTCTTCTCTTTAGAAGCCAACCCTTGTTCTGCAACTGCTTTACATTTAGCGTAACATGCGTCCATTACTTTAGCACGAACGTCATCGTTGTGATCTTCGTGAGAGTAAGTTCTTTTTGGAGAACTTCCTGGAATCTCAGCAGCCATATCCAATTGGAATTGACATTGCAATTTAATTGACTCGTGAGCAACTTTGATGATTTCAACCATCTCGTCTTCTTGAATCTCTTCCATCTCACCTTCCACCATCACGATGTTGTCAATAGTACCAGCAATCATACAATCGATATCTGAAGCTGCCATTTCCTCCAAAGTTGGATTAATGATGAACTCACCGTCGATTCTACCTACACGTACTTCAGACATTGGCCCGTTGAAAGGGATATCAGAAACTGCGATTGCAGTCGATGCAGCAAATCCAACTAAAGCGTCAGGGCTGTTTACACCGTCATAAGCAATCAATTGCATCATAACTTGAACTTCAGCATGGAAATCATCTGGAAATAGAGGTCTTAACGCTCTATCTACGATTCTCATTACTAAGATTTCTCTTTCTGACGGTCTAGCTTCTCTTCTGAAAAAACCACCTGGGATTCTTCCATCAGCAGCAAATTTCTCTTTGTAATCGATCGTCATCGGTAGAAAATCCACGCCATCTCTAGCTTCTTTACCTGCAACCACTGTTGCAAGAATCATTGTGTCGCCCATTCGTAACACTACGGCACCGTCAGCTTGTTTCGCTAACTTTCCAGTCTCGATGGAAATTTCTTTCCCTCCGATAGTGATGGACTTTGTTATTCCTATATTCATATTTATTTATTTACTAATTAATGTGTTGATCTCGTTTCTTCAGAAGTAGTACTTCTTCTTGCTCGATCAACGTACTGCGCTATTTTATTCTTTTCATAAAGTTGACTGAGCGCAGCCGAAGGCAACTTTTTAAACAAAAGAAGGGCACTCGATATAAGTCGACTGCCCTCCGTTTAATATTTTATGTAAAGAATTAACGACGTAATCCTAATTCTTTTACAATCGCACGATATCTTGAGATATCAGTTGATTTTAAATAATCCAATAAGCTTCTTCTCTTACCTACTAATAACTGAAGTGATCTCTGAGTAGCGTAATCTTTACGATTATTCTTCAAGTGACCAGTTAAATGCGAAATTCTGTAAGTGAATAGTGCAATTTGACCTTCTGATGAACCAGTGTTAGTCTCTGATCCTCCGTGTTTCTTGAAGATCGCTTCTTTTTCTTTTGAATCTAAGTACATTCCAATATTATTTAAATGATTATTATGTATTGTCTTACGACGGGGCAAAGATACCCTTTTTTTCGATTAAACGTCTTTACGAGGATTCGATTTTTCGAAATATTTTAAAATAGGGCAAAACAAACAGTCGAAATTACGATGTACTCCAATGCGATTGTACTTAATTGGCTATCTCCATTTATAATTCCAACATTTACACTTAAAATAAAGCGGAGAGTAGTAGATTAACTCTCCGCTTTTGTTATACCTCCAAATTAAAATGCAACTAAGAATTTAGAGATACATAAGATTAATGGTTTAACATGTAGGTACAATTTTACACTTGATATCAAAGCATCAATTTGGATTTAACCAAAATAGCAGGGGAACAACCTAAACTTCCCCTGCTTAAGAAATGTACATTCACGAACTACCATGACTAGAACAACCTAGTCGTACATTTCACCTACAATTATTAGTTTTATTCATAATACTATTACTATGCTATAAAAGCAGAGGAACAACCTAAAGTTCCTCTGCTTAAGAAATGTACATTCACGAACTATTATACTAAAACTAGCTATCGTACATTTAACACACTATTATTAATTCACTAAAAAGAGGGGAGAAAATCTCCTATTTATTAAAATTGAACACAAATTTGGAACTACTAAAGCGAACTGCTAACCTTAGTAATAAACGGTATTCTTGCTATTATTATTTTTAATAATCCCCTAAACATTTTTACAGTTTCGTCCTTGTATTACAAAATTCAAATGCCCCCAATAGTAGACAGGCTCCTGAAAAAAATAATATCATTAAACTTTCTGCAGCTAACCTTCCTCCAAGGAAAGGCACCCCACATTGATTAGTAAACAGGGGAGTTAATCTTAATCTCCCCTGCCATTGTGCGCTCTTCAATTAAAACAAAGGTTTAAGCCGTAATAAACGATAGGCACATAACTCTAACTAATCATTAATTCTTTTTACTTCCTAATCATTTTTTCAATGTGCTCTTTGTATTTCAAAAAATATGCTCCTGAAGGCAAATCTGCTACTTGAAGAATTGCAACATCCTTACTCAGAAGTGTAATCGTTATCTTATCTGTAAGTAATCTTCCACTCAAATCCGTCATAACAAATTCATTTGGATCAATTCCATCCATCCATACTTCGATGTAATTTTCAAAAGGATTTGGAAATATTTGCATTTCTGAAGACTCGGTGCATTGGTTTCGATTTAATGACACTACACTTGAATAGTCAAATTCACCATTAAAATCTACCTGTTTCACTCTATAGTAAACCTCTTGACTGTATCGTTCATAATCATCTAATTGATAAGAAATGACGGAAGTACTATTCCCAGAACCATCAACTGTACCAATTATTTCCCAATTAACTCCATCTAAAGTACGCTCTACAACAAAATGACTGTTGTTGTGCTCGCTTATTGTTGACCAATGAACTACATTCTTATCTTCTTCACAAATAGCGAAAACACCAGCAAATTCTACAGGGAGGACTGCAACAACATCACATATTTTTACAATTACTCCAGATATTGCCGATAAAATATTTGGCTGATAAACACCAGGAGTTATTGGAAAATCTGAACTATTTGTATAACCTGAAAAAACAATACAGCTGTCATGTCGGGCCAATTGATTACCTGAATATTGTTGTAAATATTCGCCCACTGAACCACCTAGATAAGTACCATAGAGCAAGGTAGAAAGATCAGAAGACAACTTACACAAATAAAAATCTCCTTGAGCACTAACTGATGACTGAATAGCGCCTGTGGTAATAGGTAAAGACCCACTCGGCAAATATGCTAACATACTAATGTCATTATTCCCATCAACAAGCAGCCCACCGAAAGGTGACTCATTACCTGCGCTACCCAAATACGTTGAAGCTAATAAAACCGAACCATCACTACTAAGCTTAGACAAAAACAAATCCTGACTCGTTCCGGCATACGTCTGATCATAGGCACCTAATGTAGTTGGGAAATTATTAGATTGGGTACCACCAGAAACAACAATTTCACCCAAGTTATTAATCTTTGAGTATCTTAAATCTTCATTTGCATTCCCTCCTAAATATGTACTCCACAACAATGCAGAAACACTAGGATTAAATTCAGCTACAAATCCATCATACCCTCCGTTCAAAGTTTGATCGTAAGCACCAACAGTTGTGGGGAGATTTGATGAGTTTGTGTAACCAACAACTATCAAGTTATCATTCGGCTTAACTATTATATCAGTAATAACATCTAGACCAGCGCCTCCAAAATAGGTGCAAAAAACCAGTCCCGTTCCACTATTGTTAAATTTAATCAAATAACCATCACCACTTCCATTGTTATTTTGGTCGTAAGCCCCCACCGTAGTTGGCGCTCCGTTTCCTGATGCCGACCCTCCAACAACTACTTCGCCTGATGAAGTTATGGCACATCCGGTCATGATATTACTACCCACATTCAGGCGCGATGAATAAATTAAAGCTGTTCCGTTCATATTAAGCTTGGTCACAAACAAAGAACCAACACTACCGTAAGCACCTGGTGTCACAGGATAATTTAAAGAGATTGTTCTCCCCACTACCACTATATCACCGGAGCTAAAAAGTTTCATATTATAAGGAAAATCATAAGAGCTCCCTCCTATGAATGTTGAAAATATCAATGCAGTTGCATCTACATTTAACTTACTTACAGCAACATCATCAATTCCGTTTAACGTCTGATCATAGACTCCTAGAGTAGTTGGGAAATTAGACGCCGTAGTGCGACTTAAAACAATAACGTTGTTAGCAGCATCCAAAGCTAGCCCAACACCAAAGGTATTGTTGCTTCCTCCCAGATATGTTGACCAAGTAAGCACTGGATCAATTGTCAACATTATGTTTTTATTATAGCCTTCTGGAAAACCAAAAGAAATGGTTCCATCCTCATTTTGAATATACCGTGAGTGAACGAGTTGTTTTTCTCCATTAATTTCTTGATAGCTTTTAGGAGCACTAAACTCAACATCGCCAAGTTGAGTCTTAACTACTAAATTCCCATTTTCATGTATTCTACTTACCCCACCTTTTAAGCGAAGACGAATTTGTTCTGGATTGGATTGTGGGGCTACTAAGAAATCGTATTCCAAGCCTCCCATAGATGATGAATAATAATGAACATCAATTCCTTCCCACGCATTCTTGTAATCAATATCATGATATAACGCCACATTACTCGCCCATTTTGAAGAATCAGCTCCTAATAGATAATTGAAATACGTGGAACTCTTGCTACACTCAGCAATTGAATACTCCCCAGCGGCATTCACTAGATCAAAATCAAAAACATGCCCTTTACGACTCCCTTCAACTCCTTGCTCTGGCATAGCGTCTAACTCTACCGTTTCAAAATCATACTTGGCAGCTTGTGTGGCAATCTCGTCTCTCCAAACATCAAAACGAATTCCCGACTGTGTAAACCACGCTGTCTGACCATAGAGGTTCATCATGTAATGCACATCCGAAGGCCATTGCCCTTTGTTCTCAATAAAATTTACATTCGAATTATTGTCATTTATTGTTTCAACGCTTTTATCCAAGAGTGGATCAGAATCCAGCTGTTGATTTATTTGAGCATACGAATTGAAACACCCCATTAAAAACAAGAGAAGTAATCCTTTAATACTTAGTAGCTTTTTAGTCATTGTAGTCATTTTAGTCTATTGATTAGTGTTAACTTATAAAGTCATCGTTTTATAATTGATACTTTATTCAGTGAACTTACCGTAAAGAGGACTAAACACACAAAATTCCATTATAACATTTATATAACAGAGTGGTATTTTATTTATTAACAACGTTGACAGGCCCTCATAAACAATTACTTAACAGTTCTTTAGCTCACCAAACACAAAAAGGATAGCTATCTTAGTTTGAACACGTAAAACTTATCATTCATAGAGCGCTGTGCAAATTCCAGACTGCTTAACACCACCATTTAGTTCTGAAATCATATTAGAACAAGCTACAATCTTGCTCTTTTTTTAATCATTTGTTCATCAGAATATATGTACGTGTAATCTGAGTTTAATTTTAACTTCTTCATTTTAGCAACCACTAAAAAATCAGTTAAATAGGTACAATTTTACATTTGATATCAAAGCATCAATTTGGATTTAACCAAAATAGCAGGGGAACAACCTAAACTTCCCCTGCTTAAGAAATGTACATTCACGAACTACTATACTAAAACTAGCTATCGTACATTTCACACACTATTATTAATTCACTAAAAAGAGGGGAGAAAATCTCCCTCTTTATTAAAAATCAGTTCATTATACACAACATGTGTTGTTACTAACTTTAAAACTGACCATTCAACACACCCTAGTAAACCAGATGTTTTGAAAGATCACCTCATAAATAACTGAAGATTGTTGACAAGCACCCGAATAAAAGCCATTGCAAAAGCCTTTGTTTTTATTGTTTGATTACCTCCTCATTTTTCACTAACTATTACCACTCCTTGCCATCTCTAGATATTTTGGCATCTGGATTTTTCTCATTCCAAATCCTCGATAAATACCGCTTATCTGTGAGGGTTTTTATCCAAATATCCAACCACCTTAAGTGTTTTTCCATGGCATTCTCGGAATTAAGAGGATCACCAGGGTCTAAGGTTAAAATTCTTCCACTATTACGATCTAACCTTACTTGAAAATCAGGAATATCATTAATTTTAATCTGAGGTATTAACCGCTCAATACTTTCAATTCCAGATGACAATTTTCGTTTAGCAGTTTCAAAATGTGCTTCGGAGCAGATAAAATTAACAACTTCTAATCCAAACTTCATGACTTCATCTTGAGTAAATGCAGTCCCAGCCCTTGGTATTTCAAACCCATTAATTTTTTCTTCGAGAAAAGCTATTTTTAGGTTATCATTTTCTGACACATTGAATATTTCACCTCCCCCAAGATCAGGTGTATGCACACCATTTTTTGACAATAATAAAATCTGATTAATTTCCGACTGAATTAGACGTCTTTTAGATGTAGGTGCACAAAGTACAACCCATGAAGTATTATTTACTCCATACGCTTTCTTGTTAACCCCTCCGCCAAATGGCGTGAAATATTTTATATTAAGGAGATCATTTCTAGAAGCCAAATGCAGAGCTTCTGAATAAGATGTAACGGTTGAAGCTTTATTTTTTTTTCCTTGAACTTTATCGTCTTCTTTATTCATTTTTAATTCTATTTAAATTAATTCCCGTTCCCAGTAGCTGTATTTATACAAATTCGTAGAAAATTTAAATCTCCCTCCAATGTTTGCATAAGAAACTTGAACTGCTGTTGTGAGAACTTTTTGAGTTCTAACTCTAGAACAGATTAATCGAAATAACCATTTTCAAGGCGCGCTTGAGATTTCTCAATAATTTGTGAATACTTGTTACCTATAGATGACATTTTCTGAATTGCTGCTTGAACAAGAGTATGGTTAGCACTAACCGATACCTTGTTACCACCCATTATCACCTTACGACTGCTGAGATAAATCCCCTTGTCTCCTGAAGTTCTCGCTTCTGGCATTCCATTTTTCACTCTTTTTTGAAGCTGTGTAGCCTTTTTTGCAAATAATTCATCCTTTAAATTATACTCGTCAAAAGATAGTTTGCCATCCGCAAACTGATTAACTAAATCTGCCTGTAATGCAATAAATCTGCGATAAGTTTCTAAATCTGCAGCTACTCTTACTCTTGTTGCGTCAAAAGCTCCCTGTAACTTTATATCTATTTCACTTTGTATCAACCTATAATAAATAGCGGTGATTGTAACCGCCTCTTCACCAAAAGTTTCTTTATCCTGAATGTTAATCGAAGATGCGTAGAGGAAAGCAATTGTACCAGGTGCTAATCGACTCATTGAAAATGCTAAACTTGCCGAGGAAGAAGAAGATGACTTAGCAGCTTCGGCAATTGACAGTACTACATCGGAATAAGCATCAATAGCTTCAGGACTAGTAGAAGCACTAGGGTTTGCAGGGTCAGTGGCTACTTTAACAGCTTCTAAAGTTGCAGTTACTACACTTGCAACTTTATCCAAACTAAATTCATTAGTATATTCTGTTTTTAAATTGGCTTGATAACCAAATTCACGAGCATCGTCAATTTTTGCACTTGACAAATGACTATCAATCTGATGATAAAATGCTGCTTTATTCGAAATTTCTTGCGATTTCAACATTGTTTCAAGTTTATCAATTTGTTCTTTAGCTTTAGCTGTTTTAGTAGCCACACGTTCGACACTTGGAGTTCTACACGACATAAATGTTATTGTTTTTTTTCTACTCTTATGGCTTTTCAAAATACGCCCCGTTTATTAAATGGTCTCTGGACTCCATTATTTCTATCTCAGGATGAATAAATTGATCCTCACTACCATTAATACTTCACTCGTAATTAGAGACTTACTGATAAGCGTTAATTAGTTTAAAACAAAAGCAGGGAAACAACCTAACCTTTCCCTGCTTTGCTTTGCTGCACTGAATTATTCTTTACCTAACTAACTAACTAACTAACTAACTAACTAACTACTAACCAACTAACCAATTGGTTTTACTACCTAATAATTCAGATGCGAGCCACTATTCACGCTTTTATAATTTTATATTTTCTACCACTTCTTAAGTGTATATTGCACTGAATCAAATTTTACTAAGAGACCACTAAAACCTATTTTAAATTGTAAAATGATTCATCTTGTGTACACCACTATTCGCGAGTCAAAAATTATTTAATACAAGACGAAAATCATTATCTCAAACTACCGAATCAAATTAACGTGACCTACGCAACTTTGTCTCGTATCCGATGAAAGCTCTTTAAATTCAACCTTCCATGTATACATGCCATCTTGTGAAGACTTGCCATTGTAACTTCCATCCCAACCAATTTCAATGTCACTACTCACAAATATTTGTTGCCCCCAACGATTAAAGATTATTATAGTGTAATCATAAACATCAAATCCAGAAGTAAAGACAGGCTTAAATACCTGATTGAACTCATCACCATCAGGCGTAAATGTATTTGGGATATAGAATATCAGTTCTTCTTGGATCAGTATAGGCTTCACGATCTCTCCAGAACATCCCAATAAATTGTTCCCTGTTAACGTAACATAGTATACACCTGCCTGAAAATTCGGGAATTCATGTAATGGTGAAACTTCTGATGAAGTTGGACTAGAATCACCAAATTCCCAAATAAAACTATCAACTCCTTGCGAAGTATTAATAAAATGAACTTCTGAATTTAAAGAAGTTAAATCTGTACCGTCAAAATAAAAGTCAACCACGACCTCATCGTATTCTGAGACAATAAGTGTTATGGAGCTATCGCATCCATTTATAGCAGTTAGAGGTTCAATATATGTTCCTGGCGTAAACACTGCACCTTCCAAAGAAATGAAATCAGAACCAAAACACACCCATTCGGTATTCGTAACACTTAAATCACTCAATTCTGTTATAACATATTCAACAATACTATCACAACCAGAACCTAACGAGGTATAAACCTCTTCATATACGCCAGAACTGTAACTATTACCTTGAGCGGAAATGAATTGATCACCATAACACACCGTATGACTAAATACAGTATTAACAATTTGTGGCATTTCTGAAATAACAAATGTTACGATACTATCACAACCTCCAGCCGCACTATAACTTTCATCAAATAATCCAGAGCTGTAACTATTCCCTTGTGGCGAAATGTATTGCTCTCCAAAACAAATAGTTTCGTAAATGGTATCTGTTATATTATTCACCTCAGTAATTATGAAAGTTACGATGGTATCGCAGCCTTGTAACGCGGGATATATTTCATCGTAGGATCCAACGCCATAACTATTCCCAGCTGGTGTTGTGTACTGTTGACCAAAGCAAACCGTCACGTTCATTGTAATTTTTGGCGATAAAAGCTCGGTTATACTGAAAGTTACTGTGCTATCACAGCCATCTACCGAATTGTAAATCTCAACGTGAGTGCCAACACCATAGGTATTTCCTAGTGGAGAAGTATACTGTGTTCCAACACAAATCGTTTCATTGATAACTGTATCGGGAATTGTCAAAAGTTCTGTAATAATAAAAGTGACAATACTATCGCATCCGGAAGTTGTCATATAAAACTCATCATAAGATCCTGCGCTATAGTTATTACCCTGATTAGATATGTATTGAGTGCCAAAACAAATGTTTTCATTTACTGTAGTTGTAATAGTGGTAACTTCTGTTATCACAAATGCAACAAGGCTGTCACAGCCTAATACATTGGTATAGGTCTCGTTATAAGAGCCTGCCCCATAACTATTTCCTTGTGGAGACAAGAATTGACCACCAACACATATCGTATCGTACACAGTAATTGTAGCTTGAGCGAGAGCTCCGGAACTAATTCCACAAATTTCAACAATTGCAGTAGCATAACTTCCAACATTCAATTGTGCAGGCTGAAAAACTCCTGGAGTTGTAGGGAAATTGGCGCTTTGGGTAATCATTGACACAACAATACAACTATCATGAGCTACCATAGGAGTAGCAGCGGTTGCTTGGCCCCATTCATTTCCAGTCCCTCCTAAATATGTACCATAAACTAAGGTTGTTAAATCTGATGAGAATTTACTTAAATAGAAATCACGTGCACCTGCGTTCGATGGCTGAAGTGCGCCTGCAGTGGTTACTAAACCTGGATCTGTGACAATGCCCCATATTATTTCACCGTTGCCATCTACAATCAAACCATTTGTCATATCAAACCCAGGTGTGCCAAGATACGTGGACGCCAACAATACAGATCCATTATTGCTTAACACAAATGCACAGGCATCTACACCACCACCTGAAGCCGAGCCATATGCATTTGCCGAGACAGGAAAATCGTCAGAAAACGTGAGTCCGGCTACTATTATGTCCCCACACGAATTAAGTTCTAAGCAATACAAGTATTCAGTCGCTGAACCTCCAATTAAAGTTGAAAAAAGTAAAACCGATCCGTTACTATTAAATTTCGCTACAAAACCATCGGTAGAAGAACCAATCGTACCGTTAAAAGTTTGATCAAAGGCGCCAGAGGTTGTTGGAAAATCAAAAGACCTAGTTTCCCCTACAATTATTATATCTCCAGTATTTGAAATAGAAATTTCTTCTATATAATCATAATCATTTCCTCCTAGATATGTAGAAAAAAGCGCATTAGTTCCATTACTATTAAGTTTTAGAAGAAACGCATCATAACCACCACCATTAAAGGTCTGACTATATGCACCGGGAGTTGTCGCAAAACCTACTGGTGCGGTTCCTCCTATGAGAATTTCATCAGTTGCCGTTATTTCTAAAGCGTAAACTGAGTTCGTTTCATTAATATATGTCGAAAACAGCAATGCGGCACCATCGCTAGTTAATTTGGTCACATAACCTTCATTATTACTAAAAGGACTAAATGAAAAATTAGTGTTATAAGCACCTACCGTCATAGGAAAATTGATTGAAAGGGTTGAGCCTCCAACAACTATTTCACCTACGGAATTAAATTTTAAGGAACTCAAATTCTCGTATTCCCCCCCACCTAAAAATGTAGAAAAAATCAAATTGGTAGCATCCGCACTTAACTTAGAAACATAACAATCACCAGTTCCACCGCTGAAAACTTGATTGTAAGCACCTAAAGTAATTGGGAAATTAATTGCAGGTGTAACACCTGCAATTACTGGATTATTATTTGCATCAAGTGCAATTGAGCCAGCATCAGCATTAGAACTTGCACCGTTAAAAAATGTGGACCATGTAAGAATAGGATCAATTACTAGGGCAATTTCACGATTATATCCTTTGGGAAAACTAAACGAAATGGTTCCATTCAAATCTTGAGTATACTCTGATTCCACGTATTGTTTTTGCCCATTTACCTCTTGGAAGCTTTTGGGAGCGCTAAACACTACTGGACCAAGTTGTGTTTGTATTACCAAACGCCCATTCTCATCTACTTTAGTGCTATAGCCCCCATTAAATTTAAATTGAATATCCTGTGGATCTGCATGAGGAGCAACCAAAAAATCATATTCTAGCTCTCCAGAAGGCGATGAATAAAAGTGCACATCAATTCCTTTCCAGGCTTCATTGTAACTAACTTCTCGGTACAGCTCTACATTACTTGCCCATTTAGTTGAATCATTCCCCAAAAAGTAATTGTAATAAGTGGTACTCTTATTACTTTCTTCAACGGAGTATTTACCTGAGGCATTAATAAGTTGTAATTGAAAAATATGTCCTTTTTGTTTTCTTTTATTTTCAGAGTATAATTCTTTAATTCCATTGTGGTCATGCTGCATTCGCTCCTCACCTTTAAACTCTTCAAACTCCCAAATATCGAACCGAACTCCAGAATGCATAAACCACGCTGTTTGACCGTAGAGACTCATCATGTAATTAACATCGATAGGCCATTGCCCTTTATTCTCAATGAAATTAATATTCGAATTGTTTTCGGTTACTGTTTCGTTCGCTTTACTTATAATATCATTTTTAAAATCCGGTTGAGAAAAAGCGCTGAATGAAGATGCGTATAGAAAAAGAAATAATTGGGTACTTAGTTTAAACATAGAGTTCGATTTTACTTACTTTAATAACGGTGCGAACTTACATCAACAAGGTACAGGCTACAAAAAATCAATTGTAACAATTTTATTACAATAGTTTTATTTTAAACAATAAAGAAAGTTTTAAAACACTTTGTGCTTCTTGAATTTACCACTTGAAAACCTTCTTTATCATCGTGTAAATTAAGACTTTAACTAAAAAATTATTTTACAAAAGAACAAGTACAAAAACTGCATAGTGAATTAATCAGCAAAACAGAAGATAAAGTTAAACTAGCCCCATTCGCGAACAAGTTTCGCTATGGCTCCTCAGAAGAAACGCTCAAGACTTCTAATGCAGATCAATGCATCAAGATTCTTCGTCATCGAAAATCGAGTTTCGATCCAGTGAAACGGTTCCTAAACAACGGTCGACGTCTAATCAAAGAGATAATAATTTTTCTTTATGCCTAAGGGGTGAATAATGCCGATATTATTGATTTTATCCAGCAAACGTATGCGGTAATTATTCAACCTCTTAAGTAACCTTGATCACGAACCAATTACTTGAAGACATCAAAGAATGGTAACATCGGCAAATGGATGATCAATATACTGTGTTTTGGGTTTATACTATTCACTGCAAAATCCGATACGAAGGGAGTACAAGGTACCCTGACATGAGTAATGTGGATAATGAAAGTACTTCCTCCTGGATGGGAATTTTAGACGACTTAAAAAGCAGGCGAGTAAAGGATACCATTTTTTTTATTCAGACAACTTAACGGATATAGGAAAGGCTATTAAAGCGATTTACCCTCAAGGCATTCGGTAAATATGTATCATATTCATCAGGCTCGAGAACTCTTTGAAATATGTGAGTTACAAAGAAAGCAAAGAAGTCATTAAAGATCTAAGGCGAATTATCAATCTAAAAATGAAGAACTAGCCAGAGAAGCAATTAAACGCTTTAAAGAAAAGAGAGCAGCAAATATCAACTTGCTGTAAAACCTTAAGAGAGTAACCGGGAAAACCTGGCAACCCTTCTTCAATATGCGGCTGAAACTAGAAAACTCATCTACACAACCAATATTATTGAGATTTTTAACGCCAATTTCAGAAAATACGCCAAGAACAAAAAAGCCTTCCCCAACGATCACGCAGCCTTGAAGGCCATCTATTTGACTGCTTAACAAAGCAGGAGAAAATGGAAAAAAATCAAGAATGGCATTGAGCCAAATCTATAATCCGCTGTATATTAACTTTGAAAATCGGATTACACCCGCAATATAAATGAGGGAATTTTCAGACGGAAATACAAAAGTTCGGATAAGTTCTTACGAAATGTATTTTGCTGCATTTTACCTCTCTAAATACCACTCTATTCTCAACTAAAGAAAGAAAGTGGTTAATTTTGAAGTTAATAACCAGTTTTCAATTGGTTGCGAAATGTCTTTGACAGCAAAATTAAACAAAAACCGACTTCAGAAAAATCTGATCATTGAGGGATTCTAATGAAAAACAAAGTTTAACTAACCCGTAACCTGTTTTCAATTAACTCTGAACACCTTTTTAATGCCTCCATCACTATAAACCTGTAAAGTATTGTATTTCTTCCGTGAAAAATCCTTCACGCTTTCGCAATACAGTATTCACAACATACTTCTTTTTCCTTAGTCATATAGGTAATTCGAATGAATTGAGCTTCTGAAATTCTTGATTTATTTAATAATTACCAGTCTAATTTTAAATACTTTAAACTGTCCAGAAAAAAGGTTTGTTCCTTAATCAGAGCCTTTCTCGTTTAATCAACAAAATGGGATCTGTAATAATATTGTCATACTACTTTTTAGCCGATTAATAGACACCTAACATACTTTTGTCGAGGTTTTCATTATAAGTCGTTAGTCGGAAAGATTAAAGAATAAGTATTTTGGAAATGCATTTTAATCAATCAATCATCATAAACTAAATTAAATGAAAAAAATCTTGCTTCTGTTTATTTGTGCCATATTTTTACCCGGCATAAGCTCAGCACAAACAGTTACAAACACCAACGATGGAGGTCCAGGGTCCCTTCGTCATGTGATACTTAACGTCATTCCTGGAGCTACTATCACCGTGGATCCCAGCTTGGCTGGTCAAACAGTAACCCTTGCTACCGGCCCCTTGTCTGTCCCCGTGAATATGACTATCGTAGGGGCTGATGGGTTTGAAGTTTCAGGAAATAATACCTTCAGAATTTTTAATTTTTTAAATCTCAACACCACAGTAAGCATTTCAAATATGACCATGAGTAATGGGTTTGTCTCAGGTTTTGGTTCAGGGGGTGTGGGTGTAATAGCGGGGTCCTTGACCTTAACGGATTGCGTCCTAACAGGTAATATCGCTTATAATGCTGGAGCCATTAGAGTTTCGGAAGGTGGACAACTGATCCTTAATCGATGTACCTTTTCCGGTAATTCCACCAGTGGTAATTCTGGGGGGGCACTCTCCAACAGTGGAGATTTACTTGCTACCAATTGTACATTTAGTGGAAATACAGTTGCTGGCTCCAATCGGTCAGGTGGAGCGATTGTTCAGTATTATGAACCTGGAGATTTACCTTCAACAGCTAAGCTCAACAATTGTACCGTGACTGGTAATACCGCAACAGGTGATGGTGGAGGTATTTATGAGGAAGGTTCTTCTATAGAATTATCCAATACCATTGTGGCAGGCAATAGCGCACCCAACGGCCCAGATATTTTTGGATCTGTAGTCACTTCGGGAAACAACCTTATCGAAAATATTTCAGGAATAACCTTTAGCGGAACAGGAACGGGTGATATTACTGGTATTTCGGCAGTTTTGGGACCTCTGGCCGCGAATGGCGGCCTTACTGAAACCCATTCACTTTTGGTCATGAGTCCAGCTATTGACGCAGGTAGTGTGGTAACCGCTGCCATGCTCGATCAGCGAGAACTGGCCCGATTTGGAGCTCCAGATATTGGAGCATTTGAGCTCAATGGTATCCCTGGCTCACCACCAGTACCAGATTCAACAACTTTACCAGATTTAACTGCAGAATGTTCTGTAGTAATGCCAACAGCACCGACATCGGAAGGTGGTATGATGCCTGGAACAACTACAACTATTTTTCCTGTAACTGCACAAGGAACAACAGTAGTAACTTGGTCTTATACTAATGCTTTTGGTACAACTACACAAACGCAAAACGTTGTAATTACTGATGCAACTGCACCAGTTGCTGACCTAGTAACATTGGCTGAAGTAACTGCAGAATGTGAAGTAACTGCTTTAACTGCACCAACTGCAACAGATAACTGTGGTGGAACGGTAACAGTAACGAACGATGCAACACTTCCAATCACAACTCAAGGAACAACAGTAGTAACTTGGACGTACACAGATGCGGCTGGAAATTCATCAACACAAACGCAAAACGTTGTGATTACTGATGCAACTGCACCAGTAGCAGACCTAGTAACATTGGCTGAAGTAACTGCAGAATGTGAAGTAACTTCTTTAACTGCACCAACTGCAACAGATAACTGTGGTGGAACGGTAACAGTAACGAACGATGCAACACTTCCAATCACAACTCAAGGAACAACAGTAGTAACTTGGACATACACAGATGCGGCTGGAAATTCATCAACACAAACGCAAAACGTTGTGATTACTGATGCAACTGCACCAGTAGCTGACTTAGTAACATTGGCTGACGTAACAGGAACTTGTTCAATCGATATGCCAACTGCGCCAACTGCGATGGACAACTGTACTGGTACGATCACTGGAACAACGACGACTATTTTCCCAATCACTGCGATAGGAACAACAACAATTATTTGGGAGTACGATGACGGCAATGGTAACATGACAACGCAATTACAAGATGTAGTTAATGCTGGAGTGGATCCTTCGACAACACTTAGTGGAGATGGAGCGACGATTACTGCTAACACAGCAGGAGCGTCATACGCATGGGTTAATTGTGATGCCAATGTAACTATCGCAGGTGAAACAGGACAAAGCTTTACACCTTCAGCAACTGGTAGCTATGCAGTTATCGTAACTGTAGGAAATTGTTCTGACACATCAATATGTGAGATATTAATTTACGATCCAGGTAGCGGTGGGTATTTGGTAACTCCAAATGGTGATGGTATAAATGAAAGTTTTGCTATCAATGGATTTACAACAAATTATCCAGCAAATGAAATCTTCATCTACAACCGTTGGGGGAATTTAATATACCAAATTGCCGATTATCAAAATGACTGGTCTGGAGAGGTGAATGTATCTGATGCGATTGGAACATCCGATCTTCCAGAAGGAACCTATTACTTCCTAATTCAAGCTAGTACAACAGATAATTCGATGAAAGGATTCATTTACGTGAAATATTAGAATTTATAAGTAAATCTAGCTGGGAGAAGTCAAATTCTCCCAGCTTATTTAAACGAATATTATGAAAAAGAAAATACTAGTGTGTTTGTCAATGCTTTCCTTATTCGGAATGAATGGCTACGCACAACAAGACCCATTGTTTACTCAGTATATGGATAATCAAATATATGTGAATCCAGCGTTTGCAGGATCAAAAGAATATATGGAGATAACGGGAGTGCACCGTCAACAATGGGTTGGAATTACTGGAGCTCCAATGACGACAACTTTAGCAATTCATACACCACTTAAATACAAATCAATTGGTTTGGGTTTGGATATTATGAACGATAAAGTTGGACCGATCAATCGCTTTAATGCATCGGTTGATTTTGCTTACAGAATCCATTTTGATAATGAAAGTAAATTGAGTTTTGGCATAAAAGCAGGAATTGATTCATACAGCTCATCCTTTAATGATATTGATCACTCAGGAGTTGATCCTTTGGCCCAAGAATTATCTGGAGCAATTTCTCCAACATTTGGCGCAGGGATGTATTACTTTGCTCCAAAATGGTTTGCCGGGGCAAGTATTCCACGATTGACAAATAATTTAAGCGGAAACGTTGGAGGATTGGATAGTGCGATGCATGTTTTTGGTATTGCTGGTGTTTTATTAGATCTAAACGATAAATGGCAATTGCGTCCAACAACACAAATCCGATATACTTCGGGAGTACCAATCAGTGCAGGTTTGAGTGTTGCAGCAATCAGTAATAATAATAAGCTATGGCTTGGACTTAATTACCGCCTAAAAGAAAGTGCAGGTGCATTTATTCAATTCAAGATTACAGATCAATTCAAGTTGGGATATGCATATGATTTCCCATTGTCACAAATTAGAACAGCGACTTCTGGTTCGCATGAGATCTTATTGTCATTTGGATTTACCAAAAACATAAAAGGTCTTGTCTCTCCACGTTATTTCTAGAAAAAAATTTATAGAACGAATGAAAATATTAAAAATTAAACTCATTGCACTAACCTTGTCAATAACAAGTGTTAGTGCCAATGCTCAGAATAGTAATTTACTATCTGAAAGTCAATATAGCAGTGGATCAATTGCTAATTCTACTACACCTAAATTAGGAGCTACAGATTTATTTTCCTTGACTGATTTGAAAAAAATTAATTCAAAGGAATCTGATTTTGGTGGTTACCCAATTGGTGATCACATCATTTATTGTTCGGCATCCAATGTTTTGGGGCCAATTAAAAGATTAGATAATAAAACAAAGAAACCTTTATATAACTTGTACAAAGGGAATGTCAAAGAAAATGAATTAACTTCTGTTATGCCAATGGAGCGCTTAAAGAAAATACATGCGGGACCAGTTTGTATTACTCCAGATAGTAAGTACATTTTCATTACATCTGATCATGCTACATCAAGTAATGCCAGTGGTGTTAAAAAACTGGAGATTTATCGCGCTCAAGTCTTGGACAATTACACTGTTGTAGACTTAGAGCCACTTCCATTAAACTCGGTAGATTATTCGGTTGGACATCCTGCCGTTTCAAAAGATGGTAAAACACTTTACTTCGCATCAGATATGCCTGGAGGCAAAGGAGGAGTTGATTTGTATAAATTACCACTCAACACGGATGGAACATATGGAGCATATGAAAACCTTGGAAGTGAAATCAATACTTCCGGAAATGATTATTTTCCATGGATTGGTGAGGATGGGATGTTGTTTTTCAGCTCAGATGGCCATGGGGGATTCGGTGGATTAGATGTTTTTGTGGCATATCCTGGAAATTCAGGATGGAACAACTTAACGAACCTAGGAGCTTCTTTAAATTCTTCATCTGATGAATTCGCATTCATTTTAATGGAAGACGGAATGTCAGGATATGTAAGTTCAAATCGCATTGATGGAAAAGGGGATGATGATATTTATGCCTTTAAACTCCTTTCTTCATTGAAGCAGAGTTATCAAATTGCTGGAATTGCTATAGAGAAAATATCTTCAGAACCAATTGAAGGATTGGAAACGACACTCTTGGATAAGGATGGTAATATTGTTGCCACAACTCTTACCGATAAGAATGGTAAATATTCCTTTGATGTTGAAGAATCTCAGGACTACATTGTGCAATCGAAAAAGGAGGGTTATTTCGAATCAAATAAACCATTAAATACGGATGGACTAATTTCAGGTCAACCTAAATTGGTGAGCCTCGAAGTAGAGAAAGATCCAGGATTGGCATTGTTTGGTTTGGTAACAGATGGTGCAACAAAAAAACCAATTCAAGGAGTTAAACTTTCAATCTTGGATAATTTGACTGGGCTTCCTGTTGGAGAGTTTAGTACTGATGCTAATGGAAACATGCTTCATCCAATTGGAGATAAACGAATAGGAGATAGAGTATCATATAATATTGAAATCTCAAAAGATGGATACTTAAGCTCTAGGCAGACCTTCAATACTTTGATAGAACAAGAAGGAAAATTAAACCTTCATGAACAATTGAATTTTGAATTGGTGACAATGGAAGAAGGTTCTGACTTAGGAAAACTAATTGATCTTAAGCCTATTTATTTTGACTTGGGTAAATATGCTATTCGCCAAGACGCCTCTATAGAATTGGATAAGATCGTCAAGATAATGAATGATAACCCAAAGATGAAAATAGAATTGGGTGCTCATACAGATTCAAGAGGTTCAGCATCTTCAAACATGAGACTCTCTGACAAACGTGCTAAATCTTCGGCAAAATATATTCAAGATCGTATTTCGAATCCTTCGCGGATTAATGGTAAAGGATTTGGTGAAACTGCATTATTGAATAAGTGTGCAGATGGAGTTAAGTGCTTGGAAGCCGAACATTCCGTGAATCGTAGAACCGAGTTTAAGATTGTAGTGAAATAGTTGATTTTGCATAGTTCAATTTTCATAAATTGTTTTTAAATCTAAAAAGGAATAGTATAGACTATTCCTTTTTTTTTAATAATTATTAATCTGATGCAGTTAACTCATTTAAATGATCGTATGTTTGAAAATCAAAGTTTAGTAGTAATTGGTATATTAAGAGTTAGAATTTGTAGTATTATTTTAGGATTTATTCTATGTACTCTGTTATTTGTTTTGTTTAGATTTATTCCTTTTAGAAATTTCTATTCAGTTACGTTATTGGGCATACCTATTCTTTTTGTGTGGTTCGTTTTTAAATGCTATTCCATTAAGATAAGAAGGGATTTTGTGATTTATAGAGAAGTTATACGCAATAGGTGCACTACTCTAGATATTAGAGGTATAAAAAGAATTCGATCGAGGAATCTAATTGTTTTCAGATTAGTCATTCTAAACTTCAATATTGACGGCAAAAATAAAACGGTTTTTTCATTGGGACTAAATAGTGTTTCTATGAGAAAAGCGTTATTCGAATTTGAAAAGAAAGTTTTTCAAATTCTTAATCTAAGATGAAAGTAAAAAAGCTCCGTTGAAGGAGAAGAAGCAGAAAAAATTAATCGAAGATACGATTCAGTTTCATCGGGATTAATGAAGAAATCTATCTTTATGAATTGTCATTACTAACGTTCCAAATCTCTCTACAGGAGCTTATTATTTCACATTATATGCTTTATCGAATGATGATCTTCTTTTCTGAATTAATTGAAGAATCCGAATAAACATGGCAGAAGTCGACGAAAAAACAATAGAGCCCACGTTCGTTAATACTAACGTGATCGAAGACATGATCTCGAACCTAAAGTTGGATATTGAGGCATGTAATGAGTACAAAAAACAACTTGAAATTGTGAGGAAATTTATTTCTGATGCAGACGACCGTATTCAGGGTGCAAGTCAAGCTCTTAGTTTTATGACTAATTATCTTAGTGATAACAAATCCGAGAGATTGAAGAATTAGAACTTCGTCACGTTTACTTAGAACCATCACCTGAATGTGGACGACTTAACAAGATTGCTCAATTAGCATTGGATATAATTAATAAATCCAAAACTGGTCAAATGACCAATGGTGAATTGTATGAAATTTACGCGAAGCAAACAGGAAATAGCCCCGTTAATTACATAGACTTTAATATCAAATTGCGTAGTTTATATTCTAACATGTATTTGATTAGAACTGTACCTGAAGATTCCGCTAATTCTCATGATCATGTATTAAAAGTAATGAGTTATTTAAAGTAAAATGACTCGGCATCCCTTTTTCTATAAATCGATGGTGCTTCAAACAAATGGTAATTATTCTAGGTGGGACTCGACTCGGAGTATCAAGCAAAAATGATCGTTCGTTTTTTTTATCGATTCATCGAGTCGAATATGAGTCAAAAATGATTTCCAAAACGTGCATGATCGTTTTAAGAATGAATATGGAGGAATTACAAGGTATCTTGAACATATGTATCGTCGATAATGAAAGCTCTTCCTCCTGGATGGGAATTTTTAGACGATCTCAAAAGCCGACGAGTAAAGGATACATTTTTTTTGTTCAGACAACTTAACGGATATAAGAAAAGCTATTGAAGCGATCTCCCCTCAAAGCATTCGGCAAATATGTATCGTGCTCATCAGGCTCGAAACTTTTTGAAAAATATGAGTTACAAAGCACGCAATGAAGTTATCAAAGATGCAAATTTGAATTATCAATCTAAAAATGAAGAACTATCCAGAGAAGCGTTTGAACGCTTCAAAGAAAAGTAGGCAGTAAAATAATTGAGGGAATTTTCAAGTGGAAACACAAAATTTTGGATAAGCTCCAATTACGACGAAGCGCTAAGCAACTCATTTAGATATAACGGGATAGATTTTTTAACTCCTACCAAACCCATTTTTTTTCTTAATCGATTTCTTGCCATAAAAATACTAGACTCACTTTGTTTAGTTAATTCAGAAATTTCTTTTGTACTCATTTCCATTTTCATAAAATAACAAAGCCTCTTCTCATTTATAGTTAGCCTCGGATGCTTAGTGGTAAGAATTTTATGAAATTCAGAATTTAATTCCGTGAATTGCTGTTTAAACTCTATCCAATTAGACGGTTGATCCTTAAATGTCTTATTTCCTATTAATCTTTTCGCCTGCATATACCCTTCAGGATATTGCTTCAGAACTCCTTCAATTTCACTAACAAAATCATTAAAGAATTCGCCTTGGCTTGCTAACTGAAGAGATTTCTCTGTAACCTCTGACTGTTTTATTACTAGTTTATTTTCAGATTTTGAAAATTTTCTTTTAAGCTGATTTATCAACTTCGACCTTTTCATTATAATAATGAAAAGTCCAATCGATCCAAGCACTATTAGTCCAAGAACAAAAAGCAATGAAAAATACTTGCCTCTTTCAACTTCAATTTGTTTATCGTTAGTATACAATTCCGAAAAATGTCTTGCTTCTAAGCTGTCAACTTGATTCGAAAATTTATTCAAAAGTTCATTTTCGATCATTTCATTAACACTAGCCTCCTTTTCATAAATTACATCAATTGAATCTATCCTTTCACTAAACTCAAGGGTAAGTCGATAATCATGAAGTGCTTCATAATAATTCTTAAACTCCAGACAAACATCTAACTTTAAATTAAGACTTTTGCCAATCATGATATCTGGGTATACTTCCATCAATATGGTATATGCCAAATCCAAGTCTCCTTTTAACAGGAACATTTGGGCTCTACTAATCTGTACTTTCTGATACAATAAAGGGGAGTTCTGAATTTCTTTTTCAAAAACAATTTTATTTAATAGATATAACACCTCATCTGGAGAATGCACCTTTAGCTCCCCTAATAGCAAAACACCTGAAAGATGTACACGATTCATCGGAAGTTTATAGTTAAGTCTTTGAAAACCAAGCATACCATGATGAATTGCTTTAGCGGTATCTCCATTAACCATATAATAATTTAAAAAACTGTATTGGATGCTCTCATACGCAAACTTTGAGTCCAGCTCTTTGGTAGATGATATATCATCATAAACAGATTGAGCTTTATTCAAATAATTCTTTGCATTGATCCTCGATCCAAATAATTGTGAAATATTAAAATAACTCATCACCAATCCAGCAGAGTCGTTTGATTTATCGCAAAGGTTTATGTTTTCAAGATATATTTTGTATGCTCCAATTCTATTCCCACCCCTCAGCTCTATAGCACTCAGTAAGTTATTTAACCGGATTTTATGACTTACAGATTCATGAATTATAGAAAGGTCTTGTATCTTTCTTAAATAAAACCTGACCGAATCGTCACTTTCTGAATAGAAATGGTGCACTACTAGACGAAAAAAAGTATTAAACTGATCTTCCTCTTTAGTTAATTCGGTCTCCGTTTTAGTTAAAGGATCATTCGATTGTGCATGGCAAAAGCAATTGCACCCGAATATAATCAGGAGAATCAAAATGATTTTATTTTTTATCATGTAGTAGCTGTCAATTATAACAATTCAATTATCAACGGAATAAGAAGTCAGTCTCTCATTAACTTCTAACCTATCTGCATTGATAACGCATGCAAAAATAATAATAAATCCAGTCTAAATTTGAAAAAAAATACTAATCGTTGCTTAACGAACAAAAAGAGTGATAAAATCACAATTAAATCCATTAGCAGTGATAAAACTAAATTTGAAACCCTCTTGGCAATATTGATTTATCAAAAACAGAAAGAAAAACTCCCCCCTTCTTGTTCACCAAAATCTTTTCGTCAATAATTAAATTGTAGACGGTAATAACTAAACCAATTTCATAAACTAGATTCAGAATGTCCATGAACACCAATTTATTTCAATTTCGAAGTAGGAATTTACAAAGTAACATTCATAACAGAAGCCCTCAAAAAAACTCGATAATTTTCTTTGAAGAATTGTTAACGACATTAACTAAAATTGTTATATCAATGTTGGTTAAGCCTATTGTAAAACAACATAAAGGATGACAAACTAGATTAACTTCTAAACAACTTCAAGCTCAACGCCAAAGTCTCTTTCAAGTCTTTTCTTTCAACGATATAATCCAAGAAACCATGTTCCAATACGAATTCCGATTTTTGGAATCCATCAGGAAGGTCTCTACCGATTGTTTCTCTAACAACACGCGGTCCAGCAAAGGCGATTAACGCGTCAGGCTCTGCGATATTGATATCTCCTAACATTGCAAATGAAGCTGTAACTCCACCTGTTGTAGGATCTGTCAAAAATGAGATGTAAGGTAATTTCGCTTCAGAAAGTTGTCCTAGTTTTCCTGAAACCTTTGCCATTTGCATTAAAGACAATCCAGCTTCCATCATTCTAGCTCCACCTGATTTCGAAACAATCATAAACGGGCACTTTGATTTGATAGCAACATCAATCGCTCTTGCCATCTTCTCTCCCATTACAGATCCCATTGAACCTCCAATAAAAGCGAAATCCATTGCTGCGATCACGATCTCTTCTCCTTCAATTTTTCCTTTTCCAGTACGAATCGCATCTACCAATCCTGTTTTGTTCTGTGAAGCTTTAACACGATCAGAATATTTCTTTGTATCCTCAAATTTAAGTGGATCACCTGATTTTAATTTGGCGTCCAATTCTTTGAACTCCCCACCATCGAACAAAATTTTGAAGTATTCTTTAGAACCAATTCTTTCATGGTGATTACAACGATCACATACATAAGAATTCTTTTCCAAGTCATCCGATGAGAAAATGGTCTTACAATTAGAACATTTTTCCCACAGACCCTCTGGTGTCTCTCTCTTCTCTTTTGTCGAAGTTGTTATCCCTTCTTTATCTCTTTGAAACCAACCCATATTTGTTTAATTAGGAATGAAGAATTATAAATTATGAATGTTCATCAGAATTTACAATTCGAAATTTAATTTCTATTCAGCGAGTGAATTAATGTTATTCAAATCTTGGAAAGATCGCTCCAAGCGTTTCTCAAACGTCAACTCACCTGCTCTTAACCACTTGCGCGGATCGTAATATTTTTTATTTGGAAGCTCTGCTCCCTCTGGATTTCCAATTTGAGTCTTCAAGTAATCCATTTTGGAACCGATGTAATCTCTAGCTCCTTCAGTGAAAGCGAACTGTAAATCCGTATCAAGATTCATTTTGATGACTCCGTATCCAATAGCTTCACGAATCTCTTCCAATGTCGATCCCGATCCTCCGTGGAAGACAAAATCAACTGGATTTGCACTCGTACTGTATTTTTCTTGAATGTAATTTTGTGAATTCAATAGAATCTTAGGCGTCAACTGAACGTTACCTGGTTTGTAAACTCCGTGTACATTTCCAAAAGCTGCAGCAATCGTAAATCGATGGCTAATTTTACTCAACTCTTCGTAAGCGTATCCTACTTCATCCGGTTGTGTGTACAATTTAGAAACATCGACATCTGAGTTATCAACACCATCTTCTTCTCCACCCGTGATCCCTAACTCAATCTCTAAAGTCATTCCTATTTTGCTCATTCGCTCAAGGTATTTCTTACATGTCGCAATATTTTCTTCGATCGGTTCTTCCGACAAATCAATCATGTGAGAACTGAACAATGATTTTCCAGTTTCTTTGTAAAATTGCTCGCTAGCGTCTAAAAGACCGTCAATCCAAGGCAATAATTTCCGAGCAGCGTGATCTGTGTGAATAATCACCGTTGCTCCGTACAATTCAGCCAAAGCGTGAATGTGACGTGCACCAGAAACAGCTCCAGCAATACTTGCAGAGAAATCATCGTTCACCAATCCCTTGCCAGCGTAAAATTCTGCTCCACCATTAGAAAACTGAATAATTGCTGGAGAATTCATCATGGAAGCAGCTTCCATTACCGCATTTACTGTACTTGTTGAAGTAACATTTACCGCTGGAAGCGCAAATCCTTTCTCCTTTGCGTAAGCGAAGATTTTTTGAACTTCATCTCCTGTTGCAACACCTGCTTTAATTCCGTGACCCATTCTCCTAATTGTTTAAATTATTCAGGCGGCAAAGTTAAGTATTTATTGTAAGATTTAGAAGTTAATTTTAGGAAGAAAAATTCATCACTTTCAATTGATTCCAAGCTATTCAATTACAATTCTATGCGATGTATTGTTAATTACAAGTAAATAAGTTCCAGATGCTATGTCCTCTCCCTCTATTAATTGAATTGAATTCAATCCCTGAGAAAATTCACCTGATTGCATAACCTTCCCTTCTATAGTCAGCAATTCGTATGACGACTGAGCGTCAATTTCAACATTAATTGTTCCTCCACCCATTACTGGATTTGGAAAAATGGATACAGGTCCTGCTGACATTTCATCGAGAGATACAATTCCTAAAATCTGTAAAACATCGGAAGAAGCACTTCCACCCTCATAATTATCATAAATAAATGTGTACTTATTATCAAAAAAGAGTGCTCCTCCTTCATAGAATGAGGTATTTCCATCTCCGACTTGTACAGAGTTTAAAGCATCGTTACTCATTGTGATGTAATGAATATAGAGTTCATTTGCGTTGAAATCCAATTCTGAGACAAATAACAAACCGTTGTGGTCTATAGAAATTCTTAAATAATCTGCAGAATGAATTGAGGTAAATGTTCCATCATAGTTTACAAGTTCAGACGTATTATTGACGAAATTCGCCAGAGTGAAATATACATTTCCGCCCGCTATTTTCAGTTGAGTAATAACATCTCCTCCTGTCAATGTTTCTTCAACTGAGAAAGTTAAACCATCTTGAGATCGGTAGAGTTCGTTGAAAGAACTCAAATAGAAATACATGTCATTGTTCCATTCAAATATGTTAACGGTTGAATTTTCAGTTGAGGCTGTATCATAAAGAGTAGCTGCAACATCGGTATCAGAAACAGAGATCACCCGATAAGTGTTTGGATTTACTTGCTGATAATCAATTATTGTTTCCGATAAGAACAATTTGTTCCATTTAATAACGGGTTCCCCCCAAAAACATTGAAAACCAAGCCCTACTTCTACATCCTTTACAACAGTGTAATCATAATCGATACCGTTCCATAACGCTTTTTTCAGGCTAAAGGTGTAAGTCGAGAGAACGGCATCATACGTTTGCTCAGAATAATAGATCGCGTTTCCCCATACCGCACTGACACCGCCAACAAACTCTGCACTAAACGTTATTTGCTCTACCGTCGTGCCATCAATGAATTTAAAAGCTTGAAAGCCCACCCCGTCGTCCGCATTAAAGAAAATTTCACCGTCAATAGTATTGATCCCAATATGGGCTGAACCATCAATTCCCGGGTTTAAATCAAACAAATTCGAATTCACTCCATCAAAAAAGAACAGTTCATTTCCATTGCTTTGAGTCAATCCGCTAAAGACCAAACCTCCATCAACTTCGATAGGCAAGCTTGTAATCTGTGTGCAAGAAGGCACAGTAACCTGACTGAGAATTCCATTGGTAATCTCTTCTAAAGAATATTCCAAAAACTGACCTGTACTTGGCACATATCTGCATTGAAGTAAACGAGAAGAATCTGTTGGGAATTTATAGAGCAATTGAACGTTTGATTCATTGCCGTCGTGATAATAGTCGGCCACTTGGGCGTTTATAGAAAACGTTAAAAGTCCTACAATAAGAGTAAGTGTTTTTTTCATAATGGTAGTTTTATGTTCTCATCAATGTATTCTTTCATTTCATTAGAACCAACCCAGACTCTTGATGGAAGTGTAATAGGTACATATCAGTGATTGATCTGTCGAGAACATACCTACCGATCCTCAATTAACTACCAAGCGTTTCGTTATTCCATTTATCTTAAATAGATAAACTCCTGTTTGGACAACACTACTATTTAGATGATTAACACCTTTAATCAGGTTACCTGAACTTACTAACTTGCCATCTAAAGCCATTAATTCATAACCTCCAGAAACTGGAGTGTTAATGCTAAGAGTTTGTCCCCCGCTAATTGGATTTGGAAACAAATCAAATGGCATTAACCCTTCCTCCTTGACACCCAGAATTACTCCATCCAATTGAAGAACATCTTGGATTCCGCTTTCGTACAAGAATGTAAACTTATCTTGAAACATAACTGAAGCGTTATGCACCGGAGAATGACCAGCCAACCCAATCACCGCAGAATCGAGAATGTCCCATTGAGTATCCAATACGCGAACCATTGAAGGGTTACCGAATTGCCAATCGGACATGAATACCTTGTTATCAAATTCGTTGAGAATATGAAGATGCCTCCCTCCAGATCTCAATTCAAAATTGCCATTGGTATATTCTAAAACATCATCTGAATCCGTAGCCAATACATACTGAATAAAATAGAGACTACCATTTTCTGAAATATAGTGTTCTTTTAAAGTTCCATTTGTCAATACTCCCTCCAGCTGAAAGGTTGCCCAGTCTGTAGATTTATACAATTCATTTGTACCTCCTCGATAGTAGTAGAGATCTCCTTCCCATTCAAAAACATCTGCACTCCCCGTTCCTTGTACCTGATCTTCTTCAAATAAAACAGATGAAACATAGTCTCCTATTGAGTCAGGCTCTATTGATATTACTCGGAAATTACAGTCTGCATTATTCGAAATACTGTAAAACTGCTGCAACAAGTACATCTTACCATTTTTAATTATTGGCGACTTCCAATTCGAATAATTGCCAGTAATAAGTGGATCTGTAATATCCAATACAATTTCACCTGCGGTAGAACTTTGAGCATTGTCAGTTGCCCACAACATGTCAGTTGGAATCGAACTTCCCAAAACAGAAAACTGATAAAAATAATCTCCGTTGAATGATGCAACGATCTTTTCTATAGACTCTGGATGCTCTGAGATTTGCTGAATAGAAACAGTTGTCTCATCAAATTTATAGGCTCGAGATTCCCCTTGAACTGTTGCTATGACATATACATCTCCTTGAATAATTTGAATCAGCGGATTTGAATCTCCTAAGGAATCAAGATCAAACGTGGTTAAATTAGTTCCATCCCAATAAATGAGTTCCTGTCCTCCATTTAAAATTTCTCCTCTAGTAAGAATTCCATTTTCTAAAAATGTTGGTCTAAATAAATCTGTGCACAATGGAATAACATAAGGCTGAGCGATAGAACCCGTGATTTCAATTATATCATAGAAATACGCTCCGAAGGGTGCGTTTGGGTTTTGAGCTCCAACAGAAATTTGTACCAACCGATTTTCGTCAAAAGGCAATACATGAAGTTCAACTATCTCAGTGGTGTTTGATACAAAGTAATCGGTCACGTTTAGCTGTGATTGCGAAATAAAAGGAAGAAAAAAAATTAAACAAGTTATGTTTTTCATAAGTAAAGAGTTTAGATCAATAAATCTATTCAGAGTACTCCCAAGCTCCAAGTTACTTAGCGTTTGGGCTATCCTGTAGCGGGTTTTATTGACTCATCGGTCAGAAAAACTATGATTCCTTATTTATAAAAGATTGAGATTGATACAATCTCAATCTATCAGAACATACACTACTGACTGTCAATAAAATAAATATTTATTAAAACGGGTAAAAACACCAATTTCATTTTCTACGCCTAACGATATTTAACTATATTTGGTTTTTAACAACTTCACTGATATGAAACCTATTCAAGTAGTTTACCTAGCCTTAATTACAATTATTCTAGCTTCTTGTAATCCATATAGAAAAATCACCTTTACAAATAAGGAGTTTTACAAAAAGAAGCGGGTCTCGGAAAATATTGACAAATATGACGTAATCGTTCATGATGACGAATCGACATATAGATTAAATGAAGCGCAACTCGAAAACAACGAGTTAAGTGGAACGCTTGAAAACATCGATGAAAATTCTACGATAATTGACCGTCAGTCAGGGACGTTTGATGAGGATATTAAAAATGACATTCATATTTACCTTGATTCAGAATCAAATAGTGACGGAATTTCCAGCGGAGAAAAAGTAACGCTTTCAGAATCCCAAGTGAAAGAAGCAGAAATGTATGCAAAAGACAACGATGGTGTTGCAGGAGTATTCCTGACCATTTTAATCGTTTTAGGCGTTCTGATTTTAGCGGCAATTATCATTCTAGTGTTGGCTATTAGCTCTGCGGGTAGCAGTTCAGATGGAAGCGACTCAGGTGGTAGTGATTCTGGCGGAAGTGATTCAGGAGGAAGTAGTTGTTATGTAGCAACGATGGCTTATGGCTCACAAGATGCGAAACAAGTTGTTTTATTGCGTCAATTTAGAGACCGTTTCTTAACGAAATTTGGATTGGGTAGAGCTTTTATCACTTGGTATTATAAAAACTCCCCGGCATTCGTTGCAAAGCACGAATCGAAAACTTGGCTGCATAAATCAGTGCGTGTTTTATTGAGTGGCTTCGTTGGAATCCTTAGTCCTTTCCTTCGAAAATAAATGAAATTAAAAATTCTATTTGCCTTCCTTCTTATTTGCTCAAGCTTGAGTGCTCAAGAAACGATAACCCTAAAGTATTTCGGGCTAACCGTCCACCCTTTTGGAGATCCGACAGCACATTTACAACCCAACAAATTAGATTCCAAGGCTCGATTCGTAATAAACGTTGGGCTTTTCGCTGGATACGAAAAATTCTTTTTTAAGGATTTATTTTCGGTAAAAATTATCCAAGGTGCCGTTTCTGATTGTTCAAATGGCTTTGCCAGTATCACACACCTCGGTCCTCGGATTACATTGATGAGAACAAAAAAGCATCGGGTTTACTTTGGAATTGGTCCAACTTTAATTGTTCGAAACTCTTGGACGCGTTTTGGCGATGAATATGAATCTTCTGGATATTTCAATGAAACATACAGCAAGCGATTTGGAGCTTTGCAATGGAAATTTATTCCGTATGGATTGGAATTCGAATACGACTACGCCTTCAATGACCTCAACCAACTTTCCGTTAGTTTTACTCCGGGCGTGCCGCTTGCAATGATACTTTCTATTGGATGGAAACACTGGTTTCATTTCAAAGACTATTCAGGCCACAAAGTGTATGTTCCAAAATAATCGTTCAAATTTGATTTGAATAAAGGATGTTCGTCCAATTTCTTTTAAATATCAGCCTCTTTTTTTAGTAAATTCGCCTTAGCGTTTCAAGTACGGAACTATAAATTGAATTGGCTTTAATAATCATTTTGAAGCCTTGATTTCTACATAGAATTAAATGGGATATCTAGACGAATTAAACATAAGTCAACGCGAAGCAGTTGAGAATATCGAAGGGCCAACAATGGTTATTGCTGGAGCGGGCTCTGGAAAAACACGTGTTTTAACGTTTCGAATAGCGTACATGATGGAGAAAGATGTTGATCCTTTTAACATAATGGCATTGACCTTTACCAATAAGGCGGCAAAGGAAATGACCGAGCGAATTGGAACAATTGTCGGAGGTGGCGAAGCGAGAAATATCACAATGGGAACGTTCCACTCGGTGTTTTCACGAATCTTAAGATACAACGCTGACCGACTTGGATACCCTAGCAATTTCACGATTTACGATACGCAAGATTCTAAGAGTGTATTGAAAGACATCATCAAAGGATTCAACTTAGATGTTAAAGCCTATAAAGCGGGAAACGTGTTGGGAAGAATTTCTTCGGCCAAAAACAATTTGATTTCTCCAGATGCCTATGCGCAAAACGCAGACATCCAACAGGAAGATAAAATGTCGAAGCGCCCAGAAATGGCGAGAATCTATAAAACTTACGCAAGCCGCTGTTTCAATGCTGGAGCAATGGATTTTGACGATTTACTTTACAAAACAAATGTACTTCTTAGGGATTTTCCTGAAGTTCTTCACCATTACCAGCAAAAGTTCAAGTATATCTTGGTGGATGAGTACCAGGATACGAATTACGCGCAATACTTGATTGTAAAGAAACTGGCGGCTGTCTATGAAAACATCTGTGTGGTTGGTGATGATGCTCAAAGTATTTACTCTTTCCGTGGTGCAAACATTCAGAATATCCTCAACTTTAAAAAAGATTATCCTGATTTCAAATTGTTCAAATTAGAGCAAAACTATCGAAGTACAAAAAACATTGTTGAAGCGGCAAATGGCGTTATCGCTAAGAATAAAGACCAAATAAAGAAAACGGTTTGGACAGACAATGTTGAAGGAGAAAAGATTCGTGTTGTTCGCACAATGACGGATAACGAAGAAGGAAAATTGATCACGAATAAAATTTACGACGCCATTGGAAATGATGGATTGTACTATTCTGATTTCGCCATTCTTTACAGAACAAACAAGCAATCAAGATCGTTTGAAGAGTCGTTGAGGAAGCTTAACATTCCCTACAAAATATACGGTGGACTCTCGTTCTACCAGCGAAAAGAGATTAAGGATTTATTGTCGTATTTCCGTTTATCAGCCAATCATCACGATGAAGAAGCTTTAAAACGTGTGATCAATTATCCGAAGCGAGGAATTGGAAAAACATCGATGCAAAATATTTTGATCGAGGCCGATAAACATGGAGTAAGCGCATGGGAAATCATGTCGAACTTTAGGAAATACCCGGTGGAAATTAATTCGGGTGCAAAGAACAAAATGTCGGACTTCGTAACGATGATCAAGAGCTTTGCCGCACAATTGGAAAAAGTTGACGGATACACATTGGCGAAGGAAATTGCACGAACTTCTGGAATTTTAAAAGAACTTCATACTGACAAGGACAAAGGTCCAGAGGAAGTTGAACGCTATCAAAACATAGAGGAATTACTTTCTGGGATTCGATCATTCGTTGCGGGGCAAGGAGAGCATGATTCAAAATCACTTTCTGAGTTCATGATGGATGTTGCGCTTCTTACTGATGCAGATCAAGACAAAGACGAAGACAAGAATCACGTGACGATGATGACGATTCACTCAAGTAAAGGTCTGGAATTCCCGAATGTTTATTTGGTTGGATTGGAAGAGAATCTATTCCCTTCTCAAATGGCCTTGAATTCTAGAACGGAACTCGAAGAAGAACGTCGTTTGTTTTACGTGGCAATAACGAGAGCAAAAACAACGTGTACGCTTTCGTATGCAACTTCACGTTTCTTATGGGGGAATTTAATCTCATCAGAACCGAGTCGTTTTATAGATGAAATTGATCGCAAGTTCTTAGAGTTTGAAGCTCCACAACGTGGAAAAGGAAGATCATTAAGCGGTAGATTGGGAGGTGCATTTTCAAACCCAACGGCATCAGCTGGATTGAATAAGAACTTGGCTTCAAAATCTTTGACCCCAATGAACAGAGCGAATCCTACAAAGCCTAAAACGGGCGGCACATTGGATTTAAAAGTTGGGTACAATGTTGAACACGATCGGTTTGGCAAAGGAAAAGTAATAAAAATGGACGGAGAAGGCCCTGATAAAAAAGCCACTATTTTCTTTCCAAAGCACGGATCTAAAACGGTTTTACTTCGCTTCGCAAACCTCAAGGTCGAGGAATAACGCTCTAAATGATAACCTTTCACGTCGCTTTTACGTCTAATAGAGATAGTATAAATACTACTCCTATGAAGACACTTGCCTTAATTGCATTCTTGGCTCTTCCATTTATTGGTTGGAATCAAATAAAATTCAACGTTAAGAATTTTGAAAATGGATTTAGATATCCTTCAATGGTCTATACAGAAAACACGGCTGTTCAAGATTCTATAAATGCTATCATAACAAGTAAGGTCGCCGATTTAGAAGCAAGTGACTTTTGCATTGGCGATTACGGTTATGTTCAAAAAGGAAATCATATTGAGCTTCATTTGGTGTGCAATTGCATCGATATGGAAACTGCAGATCACCGTTATCTCCTCTTCAATTTAGTGGATGGAACTTTGGTTTCACATCACGATCTTTTTACGAGTAAGAAGAATGAAGTTGCTCTAAAAATAATATCACATGCCATTCGAAAGGTGAAAGATACAAATCCGTGTGTAGCTGAATTTGGCGATCTGACTGAGGATTTAAACTTTTCGCAGATGAGTATTCGTCTTTACAAGGACGGATTAGAGATCAGACCTTTGAAATCTGATTGTGAAAAAACGCCTGTTACAGTGAAATGGACAGAATTGAGTTCTTGTTTGAAATACAGCTTTATGTAGAATATCCTAGAACGGATATCCAATTCCAAAGTGAAGGTGCGGCTGGTACAATCCAGTAACTCGGCTCTTCCAATCTGCACCAAATACCTGAAAAGCTTCGGCCTCTAAATCAGGTTTGTTTCCCGTGAATATCCACCGTTCCCCTACTGCTAGAGCAGGATTACGTATTGGAAACCCAAGGTCAAACCTGATAATAAAATACTCCAAATCCATTCTAATCCCTACGCCAGCAGCAACCGCTAATTCATTCCACCACGATTTCGTCAACTGACCTCCAGGTCGTTTCTCGTCAAATAACGTTGTCCAAACATTTCCTGCATCGACGAAGAAGGCACCCTTCAAAAAGGAGTTCACTGCAAATCGATACTCGGCCGAAGTACTCAATCTAAAATCACCAATCTGAGTCGTAGAGGTCGTTGAATCCAAATGATACTTATACGCTCCAGGACCTAATGAACGAGCTGCCCATCCCCTATTGTCGTTGGCTCCACCTCCAAAGAAACTAAAATCATAAGGCAAAGAAGTTGTTGTATTTCCATACGGCAACCCACCGCCAATTTGCAGTTTCATGTTAATGCTTCTTTCCTTTCCGAAAGGCTTCGAAAAAATCAATTTGTTGTCCAATCGTGCAAACTGTGCATACGCCACTCCTTGCAACGCAGACTGTCCATTATCCAGCGTGTCTTGGAATTTTTTAAAGGCACTAAGAACATTACCCGCTGGATCAAAAACGGTATTAAAATACACTTGAGAGTTTCCTTTTCTATTCGGTTTCTCCTTGATGTTGTATTCATATCTAAACTTCCAATCTTGCCAAACGAATTGATTGCTGTAGGCATTGATTAAGAATAAATCGCCCAGATCATCTAGCTTCGTGGCAAATTCATCTGTTTTATTGATGTTTACGAATTTCACAACAGAAACTCCAGGCAAGCCCAGTTCAAAGATCGATGTTTTCGAATTCACAAATTTCCAGATGTAATTCAATTGAAATGTTCCTCGAACGAAATCTTCTCTTTTTTGGAAATTGTATGCCGCTGAAATAACGGTCTCTGGTCTTCTCCTTTTGGAAATTCTA